>JAGODA010000413.1 GCA_017998475.1 Spirochaetota bacterium
GAGTTCTATCGGGCAAAGCTTGGCTATTTCCTTGAGACCGGGTACGAGGAGGGCGTGAACGAGTACATGGCTTATTTCGGTATCGCATCGCGCGAGAAGGCGGTGGAATGCGCGCGGATCGAAAGCGTTATCGTACCCGTCAACATCACCTACTTCCCGATCCGCGCCCGGAACAACATCATCAACAGGCTCGCTCACATGTTCGTCGACAGACTGCCCGAGCGGATCGAAGAGGAACTGGAGGTCGAGGGGACCATGCTGAGCGAGGGCGTCGATATCGACATCAACTTCGGTTCCGCGATCAGCCCGCGCGAGTATCTTTCCGGCGGAAGATACGAGCGAATGGTGCGCGACCGAGCTCTGTATCTTTCGGGCGATGAGATGAAGCGCGGGCTGCGCTTCGGGAGCGAGGCGGTCGCCCTGATGAAGCGCTACATGGAATCGATTTACGCGCTGACGACCGTCAATCACGACCACGTGTTCGCCTATATCCTCCAGAAATACAGGAAGAAGCGGATCGGCGTGCAGGATTTCAAGAACCGGGCATTTCTAGCGCTCGACCGAATCAGGGAGCTCCCTATGCAGTCCTCGCACACCTCGCTCGCTCTGAAACAGCGCTACCTGCTGACCGGCGACCCGCACGGGCGGTTCGAGAGCTTCATGGACGCCGCGAAATCGGACGGGCTTATCGTGGAGGAGCGCGGGGTGATATACAAGAATCGCGAGCGCTTCTCGCGGCCGTACGAGTTCCATGACATCCGCCGCGACAATATCGTCGAGGTGCTCAAGAACGAGATCGAACCGCTGAGAGCCGTCTCGTCGAAGCTCGACGCGGTCATGAGGCTTCCGTCGTGCATGGTGCGGAGAAAAATTCGGAACAAGTTTCTCGAAATGGACAGCGGCATATTCGAAAGCGATTACGAGAAATATTATATCGACGGCGAAAGCAAGCCCGCGAACATCGGCCGCCCGTTCTTTCTGAAGCGCTTTTTCGGCCGGAAGGGCATACTTCTTATACACGGCTACATGGCGGCTCCGGAGGAGGTCCGGGCGCTCGGGGAGTACCTGTATCGCGCCGGATACACGGTGTACGGCGTGCGCCTGCGAGGGCACGGCACCGCGCCCGAGGACCTGGCCTCGCGGAAGTGGGAGGAGTGGTACGAATCCGCGAACAGGGGATTTATCGTACTGAAGAATACCGTGAAGCGGATGGCGGTAGCGGGCTTTTCGACCGGGGCAGGGGTGGCGCTCTACCAGGCGATCAACAAGGGCGAGGCGTTCGAATGTGTGGTGTCGATCAACGCGCCTCTCAAGGTCAACAATATCGGGTCGCGGCTGGCGTCGACGGTCGTGCTGTGGAACAGCTTTCTGAACAGGCTGCATGTGGGCCGAGGGAAGATGGAATTCGTTAAGAATGACCCGGAGAACCGCCATATAAATTATTTCCGAAATCCCGTGAGCGGCGTGGCGGAGCTCGAGAAGTTCATGAACGTGGTCGAAAAGAACCTGAAAAATCTGCGCGTTCCGGCCCTCATAGTGCAGGGTTCGAAAGACCCGGTGGTAAACCCGGTGAGCGGACTTGAGATCTTCGACCGGATAGGCGGGACCGACAAGGAGCTCTGCAGGCTGTACGCCGAACGTCACGGGATAGTGAACGGCGAGGGCTCCCGGCGTGTATTCAACCGCGTCGAGCGTTTTCTCGACGAGGTGATGGGCCGCGCTCCCCGTCAGTAGCGGGTGATGACGGCCACGCCGGCGTCCAGTATGTATACCGTGTTGTCGATACGCGCCGAAAACATGCTTTCCTGTTCCAGCTTCGCGTCCATCTTCACGCGCCCGCCGGAGATGAGGACAGAAATATCGGTTGCCTGGCTGAGCGCGTAATGCGCCCCAAGGGTCGCGTAGAGGATCTCCATCTTCGAACGGATGCTCACGCGGTTCATCGTCTCGCTTTCCTGTGAGGACTCACGATACTCGTAACCGGTGCCGAAGGTGAATGCGAGTCCCTCTCTCGGCGCGAATTCGAACCCGCCTTTGAATTGCAGGGAGTCGTCGGTGGTGATGGTGTAATTACGGGAGAGCGGGGTGATAAAATCATTCCCGCCGTCGGATACACTTATACTGAGATCACGCTCCCTGTTGTAGGTCGTGTTCGCGAGAGTATAGGCCGCCTCGAGCGCGAAGCCTGCGAGGGGCGAGATGCGATGATAGCCGCCTACCGCGAACTGGGGGCTCTCGGTGTAGTAGACCTTGTGCGGGGTACTGTTGGCCCCGCTGATTGCCGGGGCCGCCAGATCGTACTCGACGTGAGTGTACTCCAGCTCCTGTTTTCGCAGGGTTACGGTGCCCGAACGCAGTAAAAAACCGATCTGCGTTCCGGACGTCCGCAGGGAATAGCCGAATCCGGCCCGCGCGGAGATGGATTGCTCGGTTTTGTCGTTTTTGTCGAGTCGCGCAAGTGGATTCAGTAGGTTGTCGTAATAATCCTTTGTCTTGGCGGTGCGCTTGTAGCCATATGTCGTGATCAGGTGCACGCCCAGGGAAGATCCGTCCGAGAGCGGAACGCCGAGAGCGATCGCAAGCGAGGGATTGGCCTCGAAGGTCTTTTCCTCTTCCTTCTCCAAGAATGCCGAATAATATGTTATCCGGGATTCCTGTTGCGACAGGAGGTCACCGTTCATCTCGCCGACGGCGAATCCCAGTACCGAGCCTGTAAGCTTCATGGAATACGCCGCTACGGCTCCGGAATTGAATGTCGACGGTTCGCCGACGTCTATGTTCAGGGAGGATTTATACTCGGTATCGGAATCGTCGATCGCGCGATAGCGGACGTAGGCGGCCGCAGCCGTGTCGGTCGGCTGGAGGGCGAGAAGCGCGGGGTTTCTGCCGGCGTCGAACGGGCCGTCGGAAACCACCGTCACGAGATTGC
>JAGODA010000056.1 GCA_017998475.1 Spirochaetota bacterium
ATCGAACAGAAACTGCGGACCGAACGCCGAAGGGGCCGAAAAAGCGAAGACACCCCCGGGATTAAGCAGAGCGTAAATGCGTTGAATTGTCTCCCGGGGATGCGCGCAGTGTTCCAAAAAATACCAGGCGGTAATTATATCGAAGGTCTCATCGAACGCCGTGTCCTCGAAAGCGGAGTTCACAACCCTCAGACCGGATTCGCGCCTGCACCACTCCGACGCGTAGCGCGACAGCTCGACTCCACATACCCGTCCGATTCCAGCGTCCCGCGCGCTTTCCATGAAGAATCCCAGCGCCGAGCCCAGGTCAAGCAGGCTCAGCTTCTCGCGGCGCGCTCCCTTCCCGTACAGAGAGAAAATTCGAACAAGGCGCACCTCCGCAAAACGCCGTATCGCGTCCCTGTCCTCAGCGTATGTTTTTCCGTACTGGTCACGGTAGTCGTCGAGAAAATAGTTCTCGCCGTAGTCCAGGGGTCTGTAGCCGGCGTTGTAGATGATGCCGCAACGGCGACAGCGGAAAAATACACCGTTTCCGCCGGGAAGCGATCTGCCGCCCGGCGCCGCGCAGATAGGACAGCCCTGGCCTTCCAGTGAAGGCGCGTTCGGACCGCTAGGCGTTCTTTTTCCTTTTTTTCGCCGGCTCAATGACGATGGGGACTCCCTTGATCTTCACATTCTCGAACGAGAGCAGTACGAGTTCCGCGTACTGCTCGGGTACCTCGAGAAACGAATAGGTGGGATGTATATCGATCTTCCCGATCTGCTTCCCGTCGACACCGGACCTCTTGACAACCTCGCGAATGAGGTCCCCGGGCGAGATTCCGTGGTTTTTCCCTATGTTTATGAACAGACGCGCACGACCGTCCTTAATGTCCTCGAAAACCACCGATCCGGCGGCCTGTTTACGGGCGAACCTGTCGGGAGAGATATCGAGCCTCGAAATATCTCCAAGGCTTTCCTTGAGCAGAGCGGCGGCAATGCGCTTTGTCGCCCCGAAAAAAGGAAGGCGTTTTTTAAGAAGCTTTAACAGCGCCACATATTCGGTCAGGTCGTCCGAGAGAGCACTTTCGAGGACCTTTTCCAGTTTCTTCTCCTGATTCATGGAATCCTCTCACATAAAAATCGCCACCCGCCGGGACTGGCCCGGCGGTTCCGGGTTTCTCGGCTGTGTCATGGCTGCGGTCATATACTTTGGGATGGTAGTCGAGCAACTTTCTCTGACAGTGTGTTAGAAGCGCCCGGCAGGCGGCCTCTCGCGCGAAAAAACCTTGGACAGTATCGGCACCCGGAATAAAATAGCAAGCAATTTTCGGCCCATTACGATCCCTGCGTGCGGCAACGATAGCCGACATTGCGGACCGTTTCGATTATGCTGTTGAACTCGTCCCCCAGTTTGCCCCTAAGCCGGCGTATATGCACATCGACGGTCCGTGTTCCGCCGATATACTCGACACCCCAAATCTTCGCCAGAAGGTCCTTGCGCGAAAATACGACCCCCCGGTTCTGGGCGAGGAGCCTCAGAAGTTCGAACTCCTTGTAGGTGAAGTCGAGTTTCTCGTTGTTGAGATATATCGAATACTCGGAAAGATTTATTCGAAGGTTTCCGATGGCGATAATGTTCTCGTCCTCAAGCAGGTTCCTGTCCAGCAGAAGCCTTCGTACCCGGCTCCTCAGCTCGTTCTTCCTGAACGGGAACAGGAGGAATTCATCATAGAACCACTCGTGATCGAGGGACTCCAGATGGCTCACCCTCAGAATCAGGAGCACCGGCACTTCCTGCAGTTTCTTCCTGAGCCGCGAAAGATGGAACTGGATGAGATCGCTCGACTCGAACATGTCGGCGTCAATCGCCAGAAGCAGTGTCCCCTCGCCCTTTACGGCATCCACCGATCGGAACACCCGCACCTCGTGATCGGTGTATTGGGCGGTGAAATCGTCGACCAGTTCGCCGTTTGACGACAGCAGGCCGATGCTGCGCTCTGAACCCTCACCCACGGCCGGAAGCAACCTCTTTGAAAATATCGGTGTAGCGCGCGGCCACGTTTTCAGCGTAAAATTCCTTCAGTCTGAGACGGTTGTTCTTAGAACATTTTCTGTACAGCCGGTCATCATCGATAAAACGCTTGATGGAACGTGCATAGCCGTCTATGTCTCCCACCTCGACAAGAAGCGCGTTCTCGCCGTTTTTGAGAAAATCCACCTGCCCGCCGTGGTTGCTGCAGATTATAGGCAGCCCGCAATGCATGGCTTCCATGAAAACGATTCCGAATCCCTCGTGCAGAGAGGTGGATATAAACACGTTCGAAATCCCTATATAATCGAATTTCTGACGTTCCGTGACATACCCGGTGAACACCACCCTGCCGTTTACGCCGAGCTCTCCGGCAAGCGATTCCAGATACCCTCGCTCCGGACCGTCACCGAGCACGAGCAATCGCAGCCGTCGATCGGGAACCGCCGCGAGTGCGCGAATCATGTGGTCGATCGCCTTTCGCTTTATGAGCCTTCCTATAGTGATGAGTATGAATTCATTATTCTTGAATCCCAGTTGCGCGCGTACGGCGCCCGACAGCTCCGGCGGATGAAAGGCCAGCGGAACGATGCCTACCTCCTTTCGGGGCCGATAGTACCGCAGGGCGTTGTCGCGCGTATTGCTCGACTGGGCCACTATGCGATCCGCCCTGTTCATGATGAAACGGACCACATTCCTCCAGAAAAAACTCCGGTGCGGGGACATCCGCTTGCTGGGATCGTAGATGTCGCCTCCGTGGAGAGAGAGAACGTTGGGGATCCCGAAGATCAGCCCGAGGGCATACCCGAGCGGACCCGACGGTACGGCGAAATGCGTGTTGATGACGTCATAGCGGTTTTTCATGCACAACCGCAGTCCCCTGAAAAAGCCGAAAGGCAGGTACGACAGCATGGACAGAAAGCTCGCGGCATCCCTCGATTTACGAAAGAATACAGGGACCCGATAGACATTTATTCCGTTCACCTTCTCGTAATACGGAAGCCCTTTGAACCAGGAGGTAAGAACATCGACCTGCGAGGTTTTAACCCACTCCAGCGCGAGGTCCATGGTCGCCACGCCCCCTCCCCCGCCCAGGGGAGGAAATTCGTAGTTGATGATGAGTATCTTCAAGAAAATCGCTCCGCGGATAGTCTCCGGCACTGACTCAATAATCATCCCCTTCTCGATTTAGTAAAGTGATTTTTACACCGTCCCCCGTGCTCGACACGAATAACGGTTCCGGGATCCGCAAGCGCCGGGGCGTAGTGCTCACAATTAATATTGACACCGGTTTCTCCCTGTTCTATGCTCGGGGCCGTCGCTGAGCACTCTGGAATACAGACAATTTTTAACTGCATACGGCGGTAACTCATGAAAAGACATCTTACACTGTTCATCGCGCTTATATGGCTCGCGGCGTCGGCATGTTCGACCATAGACGTCGCTCTCACCAAGAAAATCGATGTGAGTAACAAGCTTAAGAAGGTCGCCGTTTTCCCCTTCGACGTCAAGGGAGCCGGCTGGGGAGACGAGTTCTCGGACGCCATAAGTCACTGCTTCTTCAAAACGGGAAGAGTGGAGGTCGTGGAACGGGAGGCCCTTGAGCGTATACTTAAAGAACAGAACCTGTCCATGACCGGCCTCATCGACGACAAGAGCGCGGTTAAAATAGGCAAACTGCTCGGAGCCGACGTCATCCTGGTCGGGCGCGGCAGCTCGCTCCGGGCATTCCAGAAAAACAGGGAGGTCCCGAACCTTATCGACACATTCACGCTCAAGGCGCTCAGTGTGGAAACGGGCGATATCCTGTTCATCGTACGGAAGGAGCCGGGGACCGCATGGGCCGGACGCTATTACGCCAAATACTGCTGCAGCCTCTCCCTCATCTGGGACCGTAACGACATACTCATCGAAAGCTCCCGCTACGACGATATCTCGAGACAGATAGTCCAGAAAGTTCTCGCGGCGATCGATGAAATCGAGAAAAAGAAGAAGATCAAATGAGCCAGCGTCTTCCACGGGTGGTCCTCGGTGCGCTGTTCTTGCTGTTCGCCACGGCCGCTTATCCCGCCGACTTTGACGAGCTCGACAAGCCGCCCGAGGGCGCCCACAGGGGACAGATGCTGCTCGGCGCCTTTTTTTCGATCGGCATGCCCTTCGGCAGCTGCATAGACGCGGAAAACGCGTTTGTAAAAGGCTCTCATTACACGATAGATAAAGACGAGAGCACGGCAAAGGCTTTCGAGGTGTCCCATCTCTATTTCGGCATTGGTTTCGCGTTTGAATACATGCCGTTTGACTATATGGGCGCCAAGATCAGATTCAAGCGCAACAGTGTTGTACAGAAGACCAATTTCGGCACCGATTATCAGAACTGGCGGTCCTATCTGTACAAGGACCTGTCATTTTATATCGGCCCCTCCTTCCATCTCACCACACGCAAGCGCTGGGATTTCACGCTTACACCGATGATCGGATACGCGTCCGCCGTATATCACGCTGCCCCGGTCGCCACCCGGATACTCGTAAGCGACGACGATCCCCCGGTAGGAATGAGCGGCGAAAACGAAAGGAGCTTCTCCTCTCTCACCTACGGAGCCGAGCTCAACTGTACGATTTATTTCTCGGGCGGGCTTTTCGTATCTTTCGGAGCGGACTGGACGCGAATGAACTGCGCTTTCGGGAAACCCTTTGACATCACAAATCCGCAGGATGCTCCCACAAGCCGTGTGTATTTCGACGGAGCGACCTCGGGCGTCATCGACGCGGTCGCCTTCACGCTGACCGCCGGCTACGCGTTCTCAAATTAAATCCTCCGGACGCACGAGCCCGGCTCGAGTCATGAAACGGAGCGCGTTGAGAGTCACCCACGGATCTCGTCCTGTCCTTCGTCCCCCGCCGGGCATTCCCGGTCCCCCGCGCCCGGGGGGGAAGCTTCCATCCGGGTTCTGCAAGGAAAGCATCGAATTGAACGCGCCGTTCTCCCTGCCGTCGCCGAAACGGCCGGCCCGCGCGACTGCTATAAGCCCCGATACGATATCGTACTGCAGAAAAACGGAATACGCCGGCCGAGAGAAGTCCGAATGCCGCCCCCCCGCCGCGCACACGGTGGTCGCTCCGCGCAATGAGTCCGTAAAAAGGCGGTTTTCAAGCAGGAAATCCAGGGCTCGATCCGCGGCCTCCTCCCGAGTACCGCGGCGTTCGCCATATTCGATCAGCGCCATGAGGCACTCGAATGTGGCGAACACGCAACTGCCAACCGCATGATCGTATTCGCGGGACAGGCCCGTTCCCGCTTTTCGTAACAACAGCAATCGTACAACGTCAAGCGAACCCGCGATCGGGCAGTGGAGCCATCCTCCATCGTGCCTCTGCCGTGTCCTGATCCATGCCATGCCGTGCTCGGTTGAATCGTCATCAAAACCTGCCTCCAGCAACCGTCGGACCATCGCACCGGTCACGCACGCCGCCTCGATGGGCGGCCTCCAGTTCATGATGAATCCACCCGAGTCTCCACGGCACTTTTGTGATATGAATCCGGCGGTCTGACGTACGGCCGGCTCTCTCCGGTCATATCCCCGGGCGACCGCCTCGGCGAAACGGGACATCGCTCCCCGCCCGACAAGGTCGAACCTTTTTCTGTCACCCAGCACCCCATCTCCGGTTGCGGAAAAAAAGATCCCGTACTCCCTCGAAGCGCGGAGTTTTTCGTATTCTTCGTTTACCGCTTTTCCTCCCATCACCGGGGCAAAGATGTCACGGACGCAGAGATAGCGCATCTCCTGCCCGCATTCGTTCATTAGCCATCTGGCGGGATTACCGTTCAGGTACACGCTCATCTGACGACATACCCCGATGAAAGCCGCTTCATCTCATTACCCGCGCCGTCTCTAAGCCGGAGTTCGATCGTGTGTTTTCCCCTGGACCAGATCCGATTATGCCGGAGTATCTCTATCCGTGAATAATCCGGGTCGTAATCCCATTTGACCGGTTTTCCATCGACCGTGAGCTCGACCGAAGAAAGATCGACACCGCATCCCGTGTCGGAAACGGCTATAAACAGCGGCCGTTCGGGTGAGACGGGCCCCGCCTGTTTGAATCGGGCCACGGGGGGCTCATCGTCGCGGAGGAGAAAAAATCCCCCCGTTCTATAACTCTCATGTTTGAACGATCCCGTTTTACTGTCATAGAGTCCTCCGGCGAAGTGGAACCGACCGGTCGACGGATTTATCCGGTAGACCCCGACCTTCCCGCGGTCCTCGCCTCTATATGTAATCGAGATCTTCATAGGGCGATCGACACAGAGGTCTTCGGGAAACACCGTATACACCCCGCTCCGTGCGGACAATCCTTTCACCGCTATACGCAGCGACGGGTCTTCCCTCAGCCAGATGTGTTCTGTATAAAGCGCGGCCTTGCTTTCAAAAATAACCTCGAACGCACCGTCTTCGCTCTTCACGTGCAGCTTCCTCCCCTTTTCCAGGTTCGGACGGGGTTGTCCCACCGGTGAAGCCAGCGCCGGAAGGACGGCAAGATCGAACTCGAGCCTGGCGCTGTTGTCGCTGGCGTCGCTGGCCGTAATCGAGACGCGCGCGCTCCGTCCGAGCCTGCCGGTATCGATACGACCCTCGTCGCCGGTGCGGGAATAGAGAAAATGCGTATAACGAGTTCCGTCGGTCGCGGAGTAATCATAATGCAGGCCCATGTGATGGGTCTCCTCGCGCCTCATTCGATCGAATCGCGTTTCAAAGAAACGTCTGCCGTCGACGTGCAGTTCGATTCTGTATACCGCGAGCCTGCTGGTATATCCGGCGCGGTCGCCGGCCGTTACCGAAAACCCCAGCACGCCGCCGGCGGGCAGCGCGCCCTTTTTGACCGGCCTGTAGATACCGTCCGGGGATTTAATTACCGGGAACAGCACCCTCCCTCCGGCCTGCCCGTTCACGTGGGAGCGCCCGTCCAGCGCCGTAATCCCGAGGACGAAAAACTCAGGAGGGATATCATCCTGTATGGTAAGACCGTAACGCAGGGGATTGAGATGTACCCCCCCTTCGTCTCGTACCTCAAAATGAAAATGTTCCCTTCCTATCCCGCTGTCGCCGGAAAAGCCGACAAGCTCGCCACGCCGGACCGGTATCGCTTCACTTTCGAGCTCCAGCGTGAAATCCTTCCGGTCCATAATATTTTCACCGTACCGCGCGACCGCCGGCAACCCCAGAACCCGATCGGCAAAGCCGTCGAGATGGCCATAGAAGGTTTTCCGCCCGTCCGGGTGCGTGATAAAAAGAGCGTAGCCGATACCCCATTTCTGATACATGACGGTGCTTACGTATCCGTCGTCCGCGGCGTTTACCGCGAATCCCTTTTTGCCGGCGGTGCTCACATCGATTCCCAGATGGAAGCGCGAACCTCTCGGTTCGCAGAATGTTCCCGTTATGCGCTGGGGACGATCAATGGGCCACAGCAGACCGCGCACCGGCGCCGGCGACATCGCCGTCAACGCGAGAGGCATCAGGATCGCACAGATGGCCGCCGCTGTTCGGCGGATACGTACTGTGCGGATATGGGCGCGCATTATGGGCATGGAAGGAGGTATTCCGTCGAACTGGAGAGCGGGCCCCGGACTTTTCCCGTGTTAGCCGCCTGCAGACAGGCGCGACAGGTTCTGCCGGATTGTCTGATTTCCCGGGCTCAGGCGTTCCGCCTTTTTATAATACTCCAGGGCTTCCTTCCTCTTCCCGATCTTCTCGAAACACAGACCCATATTGTTTAAAATCTCGGACGAGGAGGGCGCCGCGGCCAGCGCCGCGGCGAAGGCGGTGCTGGCCTGGGTGAACTTCCCCAGCCGCATCAGTGTCATCCCGAGCCCATTATAAGCCGCGAAAAATTCCGGGTCCATTGAAATCGCTTTTTCGAAGAATTCTTTTGCCCTCCAGTAATTGCCCACCCCGTATGCGGATTTCGCGACAACATAGTACGCGATCGGGTTCTTTTGCAGAGCCAGCGCGCGCTGTGCGAACGGTTCCGCCTCCCTGTACCGTCCGGTATCGATCAGCAGAAGTCCCAGATCGATCAGAGGATCGGGAAGATCCTTCTGGATATCGGCGCAGCGCCGGAAATGGGCAATTGCCGCTTCATGATTTCCCATCTTCCAGTGGTTGTGCGCGGCGAGGAAGCGCAGCGCGTAATTGGGGGAGTTCTGCTGGAAATCCCGGTCAACCGAAAGCTCCGAGGCGATTAAATCGAGTGATTCCCGGAATTTTTTCTCCTGGAACAGTTTGAGCGCCTCATCGTAGGAGGCGAGCGCTCCTCCCGCCGAAAGCAGGAGTATTACCGCACCGAATACCAGTTTCTTCATTATAGTTCAAGCTCCATCCGCGCGGCGGAGGGGGAGACTCCCCCCCTCGCCGCGTTGTTACTTTTTCACGGCTTTTTTCTTAAGCGGCTTCTTCGAAGGAACGGCTTTCTTAACCTGCTTTTTGACCGGCGCTTTTTTAGCCGGGGCTTTCTTCGGCGCAGGTTTCCTGGCCGCGGGTTTTTTCGGCGCCGCTTTTTTAATGGGCGCGGCGGGTTTCGTTTTTTTAACAGGCTTTTTGTTTGTGACTGGCTTCGCCGGGGCGGCTTTCGTTTTCTTTACCGGTTTTTTAACAGCCGGTTTGGCCGCCTGTTTTACCTTTTTAACCTTGGCCCCCGCGCCGCGTATAGCCGCCTGCGCGGCGGCCAGGCGCGCTATCGGCACCCTGAAAGGTGAACAGCTCACATAGTCCATGCCCACCCTGTGACAGAACTCGACCGACGACGGCTCCCCGCCGTGCTCTCCACAGATGCCGACCTTCAGATTTGCGCGCGTCCGCCTGCCCCTCTCGATCCCGATCGCGATCAGCTCGCCGATTCCATCCTGGTCCAGTATCTGGAAGGGATCGGCCGGAAGGATTTTTTTGGCGAGATAATCCGGCACGAATCCGCCGATATCGTCTCGTGAAAAACCGAAACCCATCTGAGTCAGGTCGTTCGTGCCGAAGGAGAAGAATTCAGCCGTCCGGGCGATCGCGCCCGCGGCAAGCGCGGCGCGGGGTATCTCTATCATGGTGCCGAACATATACTCTATTTTCCCCACGCCGTACTTGGCGCACACCTCGGCGGCGACCTTTTCAACAATGGCCTTCTGGTGGTCGAGCTCGGCCTTCGTGCTCACCACGGGAATCATTATCTCCGGCGCGACTTTTTTACCCTCGCGCGTCAGTTCGACCGCCGACTCGAGAATGGCGCGGACCTGCATTTCGGTTATCTCCGGGTACGTAATACCAAGGCGCACGCCGCGGTGCCCCATCATGGGATTGGACTCGTGGAGCGCCTCGGCGCGCCTGTTCAGCTCTTCCAGTGATATGCCCAGGCTCGACGCGAGCCGCTCGCGCTCGTCTTCCCGATTGGGAACGAATTCGTGCAGCGGCGGATCGAGCAGCCGGATGGTAACCGGAAGGCCGTCCATCTCCTGGAGCGTGGCCTTGAAGTCCTTTTTCACGAAGGGATACAGCTCGTCGAGAGCGGCCCTCCGCTCCTTCTCGTCTTTCGATATGATCATACGCCGCAGGAAGAACAGGGGCTGCTCGGAGTTCTTTCCATAAAACATGTGCTCGGTCCTGAAAAGCCCTATACCCTCCGCACCGAAACCGCACGCCTTCGCCGCGTCCTCGGGCGTGTCGGCGTTCGTCCGGACTTTAAGCCTGCGCCGAGCGTCCACCATCTTCATGAATCCCATGAAGCGCGGGTTCTCGGTCGAGTCCATCATGGCCAGCCTTCCGCCGTACACGTAGCCGCGCGTCCCGTTCAGCGTGAGGTATTCGCCTTCGCCGAAGGTTCTGTCGCCCACGCGCATCGTCTTCGCGTGCACGTCCACGTGGAGCGCTCCGCATCCGACTATGCAGCACTTTCCCCATCCTCGGGCCACGAGCGCCGCGTGCGACGTCATCCCGCCGCGGGCGGTGAGAATGCCGATCGCGGCTCGCATTCCCTCCACGTCCTCGGGGTTCGTCTCCTCCCGTACCAGAATCACGCTCTTTCCCTGACGGGCCCACTCCACCGCGTCGTTCGCCGTAAACACGATCTGACCCGAGGCGCCGCCGGGACCGGCGGGAAGCCCCTTGGCAAGCACCGTCGATTCCTTCTCGGCCGCGGGGTCAACGATCGGGTGCAGAAGCTCATCCAGCTGGGACGGCGAAACGCGCATGATCGCCTCGTCCGCCGTGATGAGCTTTTCCTCAAGCATATCCATAGCCATGTTCAGGGCGGCCGTACCGGTGCGTTTTCCGACGCGGCACTGCAGCATCCAGAGGCGCCCTTCCTGTATCGTAAACTCGATGTCCTGCATGTCTTTGTAGTGCCTCTCCAGCCTGACACGAATAGCGTCAAGCTCGCGGTACACCTCAGGCATCGCCGTCTCGAGCGAGGGCAGATGGCGGTTCTGTTCGTTCTTAGTCACCTCATTGAGAGGGTTAGGAGTGCGTATCCCCGCGACCACGTCCTCGCCCTGGGCGTTTACCAGCCACTCGCCGTAGAAGTGGTTGTCACCGTTGGCCGGATTGCGCGAGAAGGCCACTCCGGTAGCCGAGCTCGCCCCCATGTTGCCGAACACCATCGCCTGAACGTTGACCGCCGTTCCCCAGACGTCCGGAATGCCCTCGATCCGTCGGTAGGAAATCGCGCGCTTGCCGTTCCACGAGGTGAACACCGCGCCGATCGCGCCCCACATCTGCTCCAGCGCGTCATCGGGAAAGTCCTTGCCGATGACCTCTTTCACCCGCGCTCGGAAGTCGTCGCAGAGCGCTTTGAGGTCGGACTCGCTGATATCCGCGTCGGTGGCATAGCCCCTGCGGTTCTTGAGGTCGTGGAGCATACGGTCAAGCTGCACACGGATGCCCTTCCCCTCCTCGGGCTCGAGCCCCGCCGCCTTTTCCATCACCACGTCCGAATACATCATGATGAGCCGGCGATAGGCGTCGTACACAAAGCGGGGATTGCCGGTTTTTTTAATCATTCCGGGGATGGTGGCTGAGCAGAGTCCCACGTTGAGCACCGTCTCCATCATGCCGGGCATCGAGGCCCGGGCGCCGGAACGCACCGAGAGCAACAGCGGATTCTGGGAATCGCCGAACTTCGCCCCCATGATCTGTTCGACCTTTTTCAGCGCTCCGAGCACCTCCTGCTCCAGGCCCGCGGGGTACTTCCTGTTATTGGCATAATATTCATTGCACACTTCGGTGGTGATGGTGAAGCCCGCGGGAACGGGAATTCCGATCTGGCACATTTCGGCAAGATTGGCCCCCTTCCCTCCGAGGAGATTTTTCATGTCGGCCTTTCCATCGGCCTTCTTGCCTCCGAAAAGATACACTCTCTTCGCCATTGTGGTTCTCCTTTGTATTTCTTGATGATCAGAGACGCCGTGAGGTCAGGGAAGAACGCGTACTTCTCCGTCCACATGGCAGTTCCGTTCGAGTTCGCGTGAAAGCCCGGGCGCCTCGCGTGCCCGACGGTTAATACAATATCCGAAAGATCAAATTGTAAAGATTAATTTTTCATGAGGCGTTTCACCTCTCGGATGAAACACGCGTCAGCGTCCTCGCAGTTGGCGCAGTACGAGTCGTCGATGTTGTAATCCACGCTGTCGCATCGCGGCGACTCATCGTCCTTCATGATCGAAAGGTACTTGATGTACTGGATCTCGTCGTCGGACAGGGCCGAAGCTCCGTCCTTTTTGAGGCGAGCGAGAATGTCCTTCTGCCTGGCCCGCTCGTCCTGAACCGCTCCGCCGGAGTGGGACTTCGGCGCGGTATCCGCGGCCCTTCGCTCCCTCCCGGCGGAGCGCATCCGACTCCTGAAACGTATGCTCTTTCGCCTGGTCACCAGGAAATAGACGATACCGAAGAAAAGCCCCCCGAGGTGTCCCACATGTGAGATGCTGCTGTGCCCCCCGAAGAGCTCAAGATAGAGTTCGAGCAGCCCGTAGAGCATAACGAGATATTTCGCCTTGATGGGAATGATGAAGAAGAGGAGGATCTCGGCGTTCGGGTAGAGCACGCCGAACGCCAGCAGAAGCCCGAAAACGGCACCTGACGCGCCGATAGTCGGTATGTTATACGCGTCTCCGCGCGAAATGAGATTTATCACCAGAATGGAAAGACCCGCGCCGGCCCCGCAGAAAAAATAATAACCGAGGAACTTCCTGCTTCCCCATTCCTGCTCGATCGGCGTTCCGAAAATGAGAACGGCGTACATATTGAAAAAGATATGGAAAAATCCCGATGTGCTGTGCAGGAACATGTAGGAAACGATCTGCCAGACAAAGCCCTTCTCCACCACCAGTGCCGGTGTGAGGCCCAGATAATACGTCAGGGCGGACATGGAATACGGGGAGTGGTCAGCGGCCGTAAATATCTGAAAAACGTACGCGACTATGTTCGCAATAATCAGTCTCAGCACCCATCCCTGGTAGGGAGACGCACTTCCACGTCCTTTCATCTGCACATCCCGTTCATTATTTGATCAATTGCAGTCATTCTGTTCAAAACGGTACGCTAAACGAATGGAGCCTTTCCGTAAAGTCATTTTTTGAACCGGGGGCATATTTCAGATGAACCGGGCCTGTAGTCCGCGCATACCCCGGGCCGCACCTCGTAAATGGCGCACGAATGAACGCCGTCCTCCCATTCGAGGAACGGGCAGTGCCGAAGCTCCCGCCCGTCGAGGGCGGATACCAGGTGATCGCCCATCCAGACGGCGCGTTCCCTGTCTATGATGTGGAGGATATCCGCCCTGCCGGCGCGTTTCCACATCTCTATATCGTCGGCGCTCGCGCAGGCGATCATGTCCGCCAGACAGCAGGTGCCGCACCTCAGGCACTCCGGCCCGTCATCAAACCCTTCATTTCCGCTCATTGGCGGATGATACGCCGGATTCGGCATTCTGTCAAAGGCATTTCAAAACGGACTTTGGACTTGTAAATCGCCGGGGCCTGGTGTATGATATCGTTCAGAAACATCCACAACTCGAGGAAAATCGATGACACGAATGATGTCCGGATGCACCGCGACGATGCTCCTGTCAGTCTCGCTGATACTCACCCCCGCGGCCGCTCCAGGATACGTCGATTTGGCGGCGAACATCCAGGAAAGTGAAACCGCAATCCCGGCGGGCGAAAGCGGCTATTTAATCATCCGCCTCGCCATCCCCGAAGGTTCGTATATTTATGGAAATCCCAAAGGTCCCGGCATAGGCAAATCGACCACGGTCCGCCTTTCGCGGGAGCCCGGAGTGATTTTTCGTCCGGCCCGATTCCTTCCCGCCCGTAAGTACACGCCTCCCGGGGAAAAGGATTTCGTATGGATATATGAAAAGGGAACGAGCATTCTGGTTCCGGTCGACATCTCCCCGGAAGCGCGGCCCGCCGCGCGTACCGTACGAATCACGGTCGAGGCCCTCCTGTGT
>JAGODA010000414.1 GCA_017998475.1 Spirochaetota bacterium
CTCCATGAGCGCGCGAATATCTTTGAAAAACACCTCCCGTTTCCCGTCCATACGGCCCCGGTTTGATTCGAGCAGTTCTCCGATCGAGCGGGCCTGTTCGGCGGTCAGGGAGAGGCGCTCGGTGAATCTCCTCATCACCCTTTGTTTGAATTCGGCGTCGTCGTGCCGGGGCGGCACCCCGTCTTTGCGGTAAAGCATATGAGGGCCGTGGCGGCCCACTTCGTCCATAAAGTGAGAACGGGCGAACTCCCCGAAGTTGCGTTTAACGTACCATCGGTCCGCGCCCGCGCCAAGGAACGCTCCCAGCGCGAATACCAGCGCCAGCACGGAGGCCGCGGTATAGTTCGATACTGCCTTCATCTCCTTCCTCCAGTCATCCATTATATGCGTCATTTGCCGGAATAATCAAATGTATACGCCGTCTCGCCGGCCGCGAGATACGCGACCTCCGCCTCGCTCATGCTCCGATACAGATACTGCACGATCGAAGCGTCGCTTTCAACGCTGAGCATACGGAGTGAACCGGCCAGGAGTATGACCGCTGCCGCCGCCGCGGCCATGGGGAGAAGATCGAAGCGGCGGACCGGCCCGGCCTTCGCGCTATGCCTGTCCATGATCTCGTCCACCGGCACGCGGGTAGTCCGGATTCGCTCCACGCTGGCGAGGGTCCGCCGCAGGGCCCGAATCTCCTCAAGGCGTTTCCCGCATTCCGCGCATCCGGCAAGATGCTCTTCGATCCGGAACACCTCGACCCTGTCGGCGCACTCGCCGTCCGCGTAGCGGTTGAGCAGTCTCAGGACGTTTCTACACTTCATGGTCCACCTCCCTCCGAATCATGGGATGCAGAATTCTCCTCAGCAGTTCGCGCGCCCGGAAGAGACGCGATTCGACCGTCCCCACGGAGCATTCGAGCACTTCCGCGATCTCGCGGTACGACCTTCCCTCGAACTCCCGTAAGATGACCACCGTACGATATTTAACCGGGAGCACCATCAGCGCGCCGCGCACCATCTCCGATAGGGCGATCCGCCCGGCGGTGTCTTCATCGCGGGCGATATCGGACCGGCGCTCGTCGAAGGGCTCCGTTGCCCGTCGTTTGCTCCTGCGGAGGGCATCGATACAGGTGTTCACGCCGATCCGGTAGATCCAGGTGGACAGAGAGGCCTCGCCCCTGAACGATTCCATTCTTTCAAAAAGCTTGACGAACACCTCCTGGGCCAGGTCGTCGGCCTCGTCGCGGTCGCGCACGAAGGAATAGCACAGGTTGTACACCCTGCCGTAATGGCGCTCTACGAGCTCCCTCATCGACTTTTCCCTCACCGTCGCCGGTAATGGGGAAGAATCCGGTTCGTCGTGTAAACTCATGCCCTCCATGATACCATTTGGACGAATCGCGCACACGCATTATTCCACTTTTTCATCGTCCCGGAACGACAAAAAAGGACGGGATTTCTCCCGTCCTTTTCTCGATGTGACAGCCGGCTTCCTAAAACTTCCAGGCCACGCCACCCAGGTACAGCGGCTCGAATTCGCCGTCCTTGAAGGCGCCGTCCGCGTCGAACAGGTAGCTCGCCCCGCCGCCGGCGAAAACCGAGAACGAGTCGGTAAGCCGGAAACCCAGCGCCGCGCGGCCCTGCAGGGCCATTCTGTCGACACGGTCGCCTTCTCCCATCTTCGCGAACGCGCCGTTATCCAGGTACATATAGCCCGCGTCAGCGTCCAGATAGAAGCGCGAAACCGGTACGCGCACGCCGAAATAAAAGGCGCCCGCCGCGGACTTTTCGCGGTCGTCCTCGCGGTCCAGATTGTACCCGCCGACCGACAGCATGGTGTACACGTATCCGGCCCGTATGCGCACGCCCGCGTTCGCCGCCGTCAGGCTGCTCGCGTAGGCCACCGCCTCGATGTCCCCGTTGCCGGATATATTGACGATCCCGATCGGCACTCCGTGCATGGTCTTCGAGATGTTCACTATCCCCAGCTGCACGCCCTTCACCTCGCCGGCGACGTTCACCACGCCGAGCTGCATGCCGCGCGTGTCACCCGAAATATTGACCGCCGCGGCCTGAAAGCCCTTCGTCGTTCCCTTCACCACGTTCACCACTCCCGCTCCCTGCGCGCCGTACATATCGCCCTCGACCCAGTTGAACAGTCCGCTCCCCTGGGCGCCGTAGAGACCGGTGCCGATAACGCTTCCCAGCCCGGCGCCGGCGGCGCCTTTAACGTTCCCGCCCGTGTAGGAAAGCAGACAGGAACCCTGGAAACCGGTCACGTCGCGTCCGACGATGGAGAGACCGTAGGAAAGGTCCGCCCCTTTCACCTCGCCGATGCGCCCGTACGCGAGCGTGAAGTTCGCGTAGGTAAAGTCGTCCCTGGACTTGTTGGTGCTGACGGGATAGAAGGCCTGCACCGTGAAATAGTGGCTGTCGGCCTTCACCGTTTCGCCCTCACCCTCGGCGGCAAAGGCCGCGCTCGAGAGTGCCGCCGCGAGCAGTGTCGCGATGTACATCTTTTTCATATCATCCTCCGAAATTCTTACGGATCCGCCGCGCGGCCGCCCATGCCGGAACGCACGACAATCCCCGTATAATCGATTCATGGCATGCGTCGGCGCTCACCGTTGTCCGAGGCGCACGTCCGATCGCATATGAATGAAACACCGGAGGAAGGAAAAAGTGTTACCCGTGAGGAAAAAATGATTATTAAAACTCGAAAGCCGCGCCGGCCACAAGGAGCGGCCTGTACGCGCCCTCCCCGATTTTACCGTAATCCCAGAGATACACGGCGCCCCCGCCCGCGAAGAGCGAAAAGCCCCCGCCGAAGGAAACCCCCGCGCAGAGCCGCGCCTGTATCGCCATCTGGTCGGTCGTCGCGCTCTCCGAATACAGCGGATCGTTGTCCAGATGGACGAAG
>JAGODA010000415.1 GCA_017998475.1 Spirochaetota bacterium
GGCATTCTGGTCGGAGCGGCACTAGTTCGTCAAGCGCAAGTGGGTGCGCTTTCCACGACAGGCGGTTTTGTCCTTGAACGGCCTTTCGGAATCGGGTACACTTCAACGGTCCGCGCGCGCCGGGTCCGAATGGAAACTGGTAACCGAAAGCCTTCCGGGCGCCATCGAAACCTTTTCGCCCGCGAAGATCGCGACGAAGCTCGCGGCCGCCAGGCGCCTTCACGACAAATGGCGCGACCTTGCACTGCGCCAGAAGCGGGAGTCGGGGAAAGCCGAAAGCGCCCGGCGCTCGAAGGAGAAATCGCGCCTCTTCGCCGTCGTCGTGCGCTCGTTCGAAAAGCGCCGGCGTGAACTCGAACGCCGGACTCTCCGCGAGAAGGCGCGCGCGCATAAAAAAGCGCTCGGATCGACCGGTCCCGGCGGGAAGAAGACCCGCGCGATATCGAAGGCCGGGAAAACCGCCGGGCCCCCGACGGTCAGGAAAGGCCTCGGAACACCGGCGAAAATCAAAGGCCATATCTCATCGCGCAACAGGCGCGACCAGGCGAAGCGCGACGGCAGATAGGCCTGATGCCGGCCGGCATCAGGTACTTTCGTTGTATGCGCGCCAGCGCCGTTCCTCACGCTCGAGGAGGGAGGCGAACTTGGGCGGATCGTCCATCGTAAAACCGAGCCGCTCCCCGCTCAGGGGATGCTCGAAGGAGAGCTCCACCGCCGCGAGAAACAGCCCCTTGCCTCTAAGCACGCGTCCCGGGGGACCGTAGGCCGCGTCGCCGAGAATGGGAAATCCCGCGCCGGCGAGGTGCCGCCTGAGCTGGTGCGTGCGGCCCGTCCCCGGCCACAGGTCGAGAAGCGTGAGCCGGCCGCTTCGAAGCGAGGGCGCGCCCCGCACGGCCCGGTACGCGGTAACGGCCCGGCGGCCGTCGACCGGCGTGTCGATGAGCCCCTCGCCCTCCAATTGTCCCATGACAACCGCCCGGTAGCGCTTGTCGACGGCCCGTTCCTCGAACTGTCGGCCCAGCGCGACCATCGCGCGCGCGGTCTTCGCCGCGAGCAGAAGGCCGCCGGTGGGCCCGTCGAGCCGATGCACGGGACGCGGCGCCGACAGGGCGTCGCGCTCCCGCGAGGCCGACAGGTTGTACGGCAGGGCGTGTTCGAGCGTCCTGAAGCGGTTTCCGTTCACCACCACGCCCGCGGGCTTCTCGACCACGGCGACGTGTTCGTCCTCGAAGAACACGCGCAGGCGCAGCGAGTAGGTCGGAGCCGCGGGGGTGTCGGGGTCGAGGAACTCTATCACCTGCCCCGGAGAAACCCAGGAGCCCGTGGACGCCGCGGCCCCGTCGATCGTAAAGCCGCCCCGCTTGATCGCCTTCACCACGGCCTTGCGCGAGGGAAGGAGCGTGAATACGGAGCAGGCGTATTCGCGGAAACGGACGCGGGGCGTCCCCCCGGGAACGATGTGGCGGGCGCAGACACGCATCACGGCCGCCCCCTTTCCCTTCCTTTTTCAGCTGCGAACGGGTTCATGGATCGATTCTGGATGCGAGGCCCCGCCGCTGTCAACGAGGAATCCCCCCTGCCCGCCCGGCGCGGGTGTTTTAGATTTGACCGGGACAGCCGCGCGGCGTATAAGGAGGGCGCGGGCGACCCGCCCGCGGAACAGCACCATGAAAAGCGCGATCGACACCTCGCGGAGCACGCGGAAAAGCCGGCTGGCCTTTTTTCCGGCGCTCTTTCCGCGCGCGCACGCCGAGAACGCCGCGCTCTACAACGCGCTGGTTGCCCTCGGCTGTACACTGATCTTTCTGATCGCACTCTTCGCAGGTTCGCTTCTTGCGGTGCTCGCGGTGATACTGGCCATGTTCCTCACCAGGGACGCACCCGGCGCGCGGCTCGAGATGGGCTGGATGGCGGTCATGCTTCTCGCCCCGGTCGCGGTCTTCGTGCTGGACGCCGTGTTCTGCGCCATCCTGCTCGTGAAAAACCTGAGGATCCGGGAAGAGAACTAATCATCCCGGTATTCGCGGTATTTCCGCCTGAGGTTGTCAACTCCCGAGGCCGCGCCAAAGACAACAAGCGGAATGCCGGCCAGAACGATGACGATCGCGAAACCCCCGATGATACAGCCCGAGAAGCCCCTGTGTATGGAATAGTCCGCGTCAAGGCAGGTTCCGTCATTCACCTTCAACGGGGCATTCCCGTTTGCGGAAAGCAGGTTAATGATATCCTCCATCGCCGGACTGTTCATATCGATCTTCCGGTAGGCTTTCAACCGCCTCTCCGACCATTCCGAGATTTCGGTGATATCGAGATACAGGTGGTATCGCCGGTCGTTTTTCGAAATGTCTTTTGTAACGGCGGTGACGGCCGTTTCACCCGTGTGCATGGGGACAAAGACGTCGGGATCGAGCGGCGATTCCACGTAAACGCCCTCGCCGGTGGACGCGTCGAAGAGGGGATAGAGATAGGCCTCGGGCAGGCATCGCCCAAGCTCCTCGTATTTCCTGCACCGGTACCGAATGCCCGTATAATCGAAGCGGCCCTTCACGACGACGAACTTCGACGAGCGGCCTTCGATCACCTGGCGCACCGTCGCGGCGGCCGGTTCGCGTGCCAGCGTTACGCGGAAAAAATCCGGGATGATGAACCAGCCGATCGCCGCGATGCCGAGCGCGACGACCGGTATCATGTAGAACTCCTCGAGTGCGTCCAGAAACCGGGAAAGCGCCCGTTTGCCGGCCCCCGGCCTCATCCCTTCGCCGGAACGAGCGAGAGGAGCTTTTCGAGCTTTTCCGGCGCCGTGTAGTGCGCGCTTACCTGTCCGCCTCTTGCCCATGTTTCGGCGAGGTCGTCGTAGTGAGGGCTCAGGTAATGGCCCGACTGCCCGGGCGGGCTCATCAGCG
>JAGODA010000057.1 GCA_017998475.1 Spirochaetota bacterium
AATGTGAACTGCCGGGTAATCCCAGTCGCGCGCCTGATTCATCCTGCAATCGCTCCAGAGCGCGGACACGACATCCGCGCGCGCACGCCCCTCCTGGCACGTTAAGCCCCGCCGGGCCACCGGCATAAGGATTAACCAGTAGGCACCCCGAAGAAACCCTGAAAGGATGACTATACCAAATAAATCGATAAAACTATTGACAAATGTAATAATGATGAAAAGATGACTCAACACAGAGAAGCGGCTATACGCACATTAATCCAGCGCCTAGCACCGCCCGGCGATTGCGCTCACGTCGCACGGACAAGCTCTCAACATAACCCACCTCACCCGGTCGCACATTCCGTACAATAATTTCAACGGCATATTTTTCACGCGGGTATTGGTACGTTTATGTATCCGCGCCCAATTGTCATATCGTCGGAGTACATATGCGGGTATGAATGATGATGTATATATGCTCATCTGAATCGTCGTATACGCACAGGGGTGCTGTCCGGCCTGAAAAAGGGATGCGCGCGGTATCGCCCCGCGCGCATCCATGACGGGCCGATTGAGGCCCTGATTAAATAAACCAAACAGTGAAGGGGTACCATGGGAAACAACGTCGCGGTGATCAAAAGGATCGTGGAAGCACACGGGGCAGACCGCGGCCGCCTTCTTGATATCGTGCGCGACGCGCAGCGGGAGTTCGGCTGCGTGTCCGACGAATCGGTGGCCGAGATCGCGCGTCTCCTGAAGCTTTCCAGTGTGGACGTGGAGGGAGTGGTGACGTTCTACCATTTCTTCTCGAAGACGCCGGTCGGGAAGTACGGCATTTATCTGAACAACAGCGCGACGGCGGTGATGAACGGGCGCGCCGCGGTGGCGAAGGCGTTTTCCGAGGCCGCGGGTGTGCGGTTCGGCCAGGTGACGGCCGACGGCCTCATAGGTCTTTTCGACACCTCCTGCATCGGGATGAACGACCAGGAGCCGGCGGCCATCATCAACGGGGTCGTGTTCACAAAGCTCACTCCCGAGAAGGCGAAATCGATCGTAGCGGGCCTTAAATCGGGTAAGAGCGTCGAATCGCTCGTCGAGGGATTCGGCGACGGGGCGAACCAGTCGGAGCTCGTGCGCTCAATGGTGAACAACAATATCGTGCGGAAGGGCCCGGTGCTCTTCGGCGAGTATACGCCGGGCGCGGCGATCAAGAAGGCCGTTTCCTTAAAGCCCGAGGACGTAATCGAAGAGGTCAAGATATCCAACCTGCGCGGGCGAGGCGGGGCGGGCTTTCCCACCGGCATGAAGTGGGAGTTCTGCCGCAAGGCCGCCGGCGAGCGTCATTACGTCATCTGCAACGCCGACGAGGGCGAGCCCGGCACCTTCAAGGACCGGGTGATCCTGACGGAGCTTCCGCGGCTGCTCTTCGAGGGGATGGCGGTGGCCGGTTACGCGGTGGGCGCGGCGGAGGGCATTCTCTACCTTCGCGCGGAGTATATGTATCTCAGGGAATACCTGGAGGACGTGCTTGCGGACCTCCGGAAAAAGAACGTGCTGGGAAAAGACGCCGGCGGCAAAAGCGGCTTCAGCTTCGACATACGCATAACCATGGGCGCCGGGGCATACGTGTGCGGCGAGGAATCCGCGCTCATAGAGTCCGCGGAGGGCAAGCGCGGGGAGCCGCGCAACAGACCGCCGTTCCCGGTGGAAGCCGGATATATGGGAAAGCCCACCACGGTCAATAACGTGGAGTCGTACTGCGCCGCGGCGCGTATCGTGCTGGAGGGCGGCGAGTGGTTCCGCAAGATGGGGACCAGCCAGTCGGCGGGCACCAAGCTGGTAAGCGTGTCGGGCGATTGCAAAAAGCCCGGCATATACGAAATAGAGTTCGGCACCACGCTCCAGACGCTGTTGGAGATGGTGGAGGGACGCACTGCGAAGGCGGTACAGGTCGGCGGGCCCTCGGGCGTGTGCGTGGGCAAGAAGGACTTCGGGCGAAGAATAGGCTTCGAGGACCTGGCCACGGGCGGATCGGTCATCGTGATCGGCCCGGAGAGAAATCTTCTCGAGATCGTACGGAATTTCATGGAGTTCTTCGTCGAGGAGTCGTGCGGCTGGTGCGTGCCGTGCCGCGCCGGGAACGTGCTTCTGCTGAACAAGCTCGAGAAGATCATGGAAGGCCACGCGGGGATGAACGACATCGCGGAGCTGGAGTCCTGGTGCCTGACGGTCAAGGGCATGAGCCGCTGCGGCCTGGGGCAGACCTCGCCGAATCCCGTATACACCACCATCCAGAATTTCCGGGAGCTGTACGAGGCGAAGGTCCGCCGCGACGCGGACTACGTGACGGAGTTCAACCTCGCCGAGGCGGTAAAGGCCTCCTGCGAGGCGGCCGGAAGAATACCAAACGTCCACGAGGAGCACTGAGATGAGCGAGATAAAATTCACGATAGACGGAAAGGAGTGCGCGGCGAAGGCCGGGCAGACGATCGTCGAAGCCGCGCGCGATAACGGCGTCTACATCCCGACCCTGTGCCATTACGAGGGGATCAAGCCCGCCGGGGCCTGCCGCGTCTGCACGGTCCGCGTTGGCGGCAGAAACATGGCCGCGTGCACAACGCCCGTGGCGAACGGCATGGTGATAGAGAACAAGACCGACGAGCTCGAGGACATGCGCAAGGCGATCATCGAGATGCTGTTCGTCGAGGGCAACCACATGTGCCCGGTGTGCGAGAAAAGCGGCAACTGCGAGCTGCAGGCGCTGGCCTACCGCTACACGATGCTCGCGCCGCGCTTTCCGTACCTGTGGCCCAGGCGGGGGGTCGACGCCTCCATGCCGAAGCTGTACAAGGACGGCAACCGCTGCATCCAGTGCCTGCGCTGCGTCCGCGGCGTAACGGCCGCCGACGGGCGGAAGGTCTTCGGCCTGGTCAACCGCGGAGGGCGGGTGCGCATAAGCCACGACGCGGAACTATCCAACGCCCTCACCGACGAACAGGCGCGGCGGGCCATGGACCTCTGTCCGGTCGGCGCGCTCATACGCAAGGAGGTGGGCTACGCGGTGCCCATCGGAAAGCGCAAATACGACAGCGCCCCCATAGGCGGCGACGTGGAACGCGCGTAGAGAAGAGGAGAAACCAACGGAGGAAACGATATGAGCAAACCGGTTGTCGCGACGGCGTCGCTGGCCGGATGTTTCGGCTGTCATATGTCGGTGCTGGACATCGACGAGCGCATACTTACACTGATAGACCTGGTGGAGTTCAACAAGTCGCCCATCGACGACATAAAGACCTTCACAAAGCAGTGCGATATCGGCATCATCGAGGGGGGCTGCTGCAACAGCGAGAACGTGGAGAACCTTCGCCTGTTCCGAAAGCACTGCAAGATACTCATAGCCCTGGGCGAGTGCGCCATCATGGGCGGGCTGCCGGCCATGCGTAACGGCATCCCGGTGAAGGAGTGCCTTGAAGAGGCCTACCTGAACTGCCCCACGGTGGACGAGGGGATAATACCCAACGACGACGAGCTTCCGATGATCCTGGACCGGGTATACCCGCTCCACGAGATCGTGAAGATCGACTACTATCTGCCGGGCTGTCCGCCGAGGGCCGACCTCATCTGGAACGCGCTGGTGGCGCTGTTGAAGGGCACGCCGCTCGACCTGCCCTACGAAGTCGTGAAGTTTGACTGATACGGAGAGAGAAAATGGGAAGAAAAATCACGATAGAACCGGTAACGCGCGTGGAGGGTCACGGCAAGGTGACCATCCAGCTGGACCCGCAGGGCCAGGTGACCGACACCCGGTTCCATATAGTTGAGTTCAGGGGGTTCGAGCGCTTCGTGCAGGGCCGCCCCTACTGGGAGGCGCCGGTGCTGGTGCAGCGCCTGTGCGGCATCTGCCCGGTGAGCCATCACCTGGCCGCCGCCAAGGCCATGGACGTCATAGTGGGCGCGGGAACGGGCGACGGGCTGACCCCCACGGCGGAGAAGATGCGCCGCCTCATGCACTACGGGCAGATGTTTCAGTCGCACGCCCTGCATTTTTTCCACCTGGTCTCGCCGGACCTTCTGTTCGGCATCGACGCCGACCCGGCGGTGCGCAATGTCATCGGCGTGGCCATACACCACAAGGATCTCGCGGTGCAGGGGGTGATGATGCGCAAGTTCGGCCAGGAGATCATACGCGCCACGGCCGGAAAGAAGATCCACGGCACCGGGGCGATACCCGGCGGCATCAACAAGTGCCTGACGCCCGAGGAGCGGGACGAATTCCTCAAGGGCGCCGACCCGCTCAACACGCGCAAGATGATCGAATGGGCGCAGGGCGCGCTCGATTTCTTCAAGGGATACCATAAAAAGAACGCCGCCTTCATCGACGGCTTCGCGGCGTTTCCCTCGAGCCACCTGAGCCTTGTCCGCACCGACGGGGCGCTCGACCTGTACCACGGGGTGCTCCGGGCGGTCGACTCCAATGGGAAGAAGATCCTCGACGACGTCGACTACCAGGAGTATTTAAAGTACATCGGCGAGGAGGTGCGTTCGTGGAGCTACATGAAGTTCCCGTACCTCAGGTCGCTCGGGAAGGCCGACGGATGGTACACGGTGGGGCCGCTCGCGCGCCTCAACACCTGCGACTTCATCCCGTCGCCGCTGGCCCAGAAGGAGTTCGAGGAATACAGGGCATACACGAAGGGCAAGCCGAACCATATGTCCATGCACATGCACTGGGCCCGTCTCATCGAGCTTCTGCACTCGGCCGAGGTTATCGACGAGCTCCTTAAAGACGCCGATCTCCTCAAAAACGACCTGGTCGTGAAGGGCAAAAAGCGCGAGGAGGGCGTCGGGCTCATCGAGGCGCCCCGCGGCACGCTCTTCCATCATTACCGTATAAACGAAAACGACCAGATCGTGATGGCGAACCTCATCGTCTCGACGACGAACAACAACGAGCCGATGAACCGCGCGGTCAACTTCGTGGCGAAGGAGAAGCTCAACGGCCAGAAGGAGATAAGCGAGGGCATGCTCAACGCCGTCGAGGTGGCGATACGCTGCTACGATCCCTGTCTCAGCTGCGCCACCCACGCGCTGGGGGCCATGCCGCTCGAGATAAAACTCGTCGATGCCGGGGGCGCAACCCTCGACGTTCGGCACAAATGACGGCAACGGGCCGAATGAGGGTGTTCGTCTGGGGCATCGGCAATCCCGGGCGGCGCGACGACGGGCTCGGCGCCGAGCTCGTCCGCCGCGTGGAGGAGACCGCGCTCGCGCATGTTCGCTGCGAGGCCAACTACCAGCTCAACATAGAGGACGCGTACGATATCGCCGAAGCGGACGCGGTCGTCTTCGTGGACGCCTCCCGCGACGCCGAGCCCCCGTACGAGTTCACCCGCATCCGGCCCGCGCGCGCCATCAGCTTCACCACGCACGCGCTGGACGCCGCGTCGGTCCTGGCGCTGTGCGAGGAGATCACCGGCCGCTGTCCGGCCGCCTTCATGCTGGCGGTGCGCGGCTACGAATGGGACATCGGCGAGGGGCTCTCCGATGGGGCTCGCGACGGACTCGAGAAGGCCCATGACTTTCTGCTCGGCGTCGTCGGCCAGTCCTCGATCGAGGCGATGGAGGGGCGCTCAACCTCCCGGCCGACCGCGGCGGCAGCAACCTAACAGCACACAGGAGACATTATATGGCAGATACAAAGCTCATCTTCGTCATCGACGACGATCCCGATATCCTCGACTCCATCACGGCGATACTCACCGCCGAGGGATTCGCGGTCGAGACCGCAACCAGCGGCGAGGACGGCATCGCGAAGCTCTCGAAGATCAAACCGGCGCTCATACTCTGCGACATGATGATGGAGCGCATCGACGCCGGAAGCAAGGTGGCCGAGGAGATCAAGAAGAGCGGCACGGCCGTTCCCGTCTATCTTCTCAGCAGCATCGGCGCGGCGACCGCGTCGAACGTCGAAATAGACAGGCTCGGCTTCGACGGTGTCTTCCAGAAACCCGTCGCGCCCGCGCATCTGGTTTCCACCATCAAGAAGGCCTTGAAGATCTGATGCACGCCGTCATCCGCCGGGCATAACGGTCTTCGCCCGGCGGATGACGAAGCGGTTTACGTCCTTTCAACCTCCCGCAGCTCCTTTTTGGCACAAGAGAGCCGTCAAAACGACTCGGTTGCTATCTTACCATCCAGGTAAAACAGCGCATAGCCCATCGAACGGGAACACACTTCAACAAAGGGGACACACCGGAGGCGGGGAGATTCGTTCCAGCGCGTGGTGAGACTCGTGCCCCCCCCGGCGCTGCGCGCCACCCCCTGAGGGGGCTAACGTAATATGAGCTGCCGGATGCCAGCCGGCATACAAAATCACTTTCGCACATCCATTACGCGGCGCGCACGCACCTCCTGGTGCGTTAATCCCCGCCGGGCAGCCAGTCACCGGAGAAAGAAAGAAGAAATAACACACGATGGAAAGCCCCGCGGGGCTTCCGGTTAAATGCTTGCAAACCGTCCATACAGGCTTACATTAAATGCATGAATACATACCGGCATTCGGGGAGGGGCCAATGATTCGCACCGCTGGAGTATTCCGCGCATGTGCCGCGCTCGCTCTGTGTGGAGCCATCGCGCTCGCGGGCGCCGCGCGCGCGCAGGAATACCGGGACATACCGCTCGCCGATATCGCGGCGAACATCGACGCGTATAAAGGGAAGACGATCACCCTGCGCCTTAAGCTGAAATACATGGACACCGTTTTCAACAGACTGGTATTCTACGACCGCAAAAATATCGATGTGGAGTTCGATGTCGAAAAAATAGTGAAAGACCGCAAACGGGCGACGGCCTTCCTCAACCTGCATAACGGCATGGAATACCTCGTGACATTTACGGTGGTCGGTGTGGGAAAGATGGGGCTGGTGATGGGCGAGCTCGGCGAATTCGTCCCGCTGGCGCTCTATAAGCTGCCCTCGGGCGGGCGATAAAAACAAAAGGCAGAATAGCTGGGCGGCTATTCTGCCTTCCATAAACGACTTTTACGCGCAGTGCCAGGATCAGCAATATAACAATAATCGGGAGGGAATTGCCATATTGAAATCCTGTAGGATATGTATCGGCGTGAAGGCGCCGGAACTTGAATATTTTCTGATTTTTTCGTTAATTTTTTTTTGGTTTTTTTGTCTTGACACTGATGTCATTTTTGATAAATTCTAGGGGAAGCCTCATGAGCTTTAAACAAGGTAAAGGGAAGGAGTAAAAACGAAATGAAGAAATTAACCATTATCGCTTTCATCAGCGTTATCGCGCTCGCGTTCGCGTGCGGAACGACCCCCGAGGTCAAGCAGGATGTCGCGCCGTCAGGTTCCATAGTGAATGTACAGAACGAGCAGCTCGCGCGCATTCCCGTAGAAGGATTCGACTACAAGAGCTCCAAGGTTCCGCCCCAGAAATGGGACAAGTGGGCCACCGCGGCCGCTCCCGTTGTAAAGGGCGTCATCGACAAGCTTCCCGAGGGCTATGTGCTCCAGGTTACCGGCCACACCGACGCGCGCGGACCCGAAGGCCCGGTAGGCGCGAAGCCCGGCAACATCAAGATCTCTACGGACCGCGCGAAGGCCGTTTTCGACGCGCTGAAGGCCAAAGGCGTCACCTCGCCCAAGATGACCTACAAGGGCGTGGGCTCCTCCGAGCTCATCCCCGGCGTCGATCCGAAGGACGCCCAGCAGCGCCGTGTAACCTTCAAGGTCGTTCCGCAGAAGTAACGCGCGCGTTCGCATGCGCATAACTTCATGTGCACGACGGGAGGCGGGGTGTGGTGACCCCGCCTCTTTTGTTTGGTGCCGCCGCGTGCCGCGCCCGCTCCGGTGGATGTAATCCATGGAATCCGGTATCGGGACGGTCGTAAAGGTGTTCGGCATGTACTCCACCGTGCTCTTCGAAGGAAGGCGCATCAACTGCGTCCTGCGCGGGAGGATGCGCAGGGAAAAGGGCGCGCGAAAATTCTCCGATCCGGTCGCGGTGGGCGACCTTGCGAAGGTCGAGGTGGACCGCGAGGGCACCGGCGTGATCTCGGAAATCATGCCGCGCAAAAACGTCTTTTCGCGCAAGGAGAAGGGGCGCGCGCGGAAAGAGGACGTCATAGCGAGCAATCTGGACCGCATCGTCATCATCCAGTCCTTCGATAATCCGCGGCTCAACCTGCGATTCGTCGACCGGCTTTCGGTGCGCGCCCGCAGGGACGGAATCCCCGTACTGCTCTGCGTTAACAAGCGCGATCTCGCGAGAAAGGACGACGTTAACGCCGTGATGGAATACTACGACAACGCCCCGATCGATATCGCTTTCGTGAGCGCGAAGACCGGGCGCGGCGTGGACGATTTCGGACAATTCATAGCGGGCAGCACCTCGCTCTTCGTGGGCTATTCGGGGGTCGGCAAGACGAGCATCCTCAACAGGCTGTATCCCGACCTCGACCTGCGCGTTTCGGAAATATCCGAAAGCACGGGAAAGGGCCGGCACACCACCACCAATGTGGAGATGATCTATTCAGTGGACGGCACCAGGATCGTCGACACGCCTGGACTGCGCGAGTTCGGCCTGGTCGATATCGAGCCCGAGAGCGCCGGCGACTACTTCTACGAGTTCGGCGAGCTCGGCCGGGAGTGCGCGTTCCGCCCGTGCAGTCACGACCACGAGCCGGATTGCAGGGTGAAGAGCATGCTGGAGGCCGGACGGATACACGAAGAACGGTATGTCTCGTACCTCAATATCCTGCATTCCCTCCGGCACGCCCGCGAGAGGAGATACCAGTGATCGAGGCGAAAAACGTGCGGCTCGGTTTCGGCGGGCGCATGGTGCTCGACGGGGTCGACCTGGCCGTGGAGAAGGGCGGACGCACGGCACTCCTCGGCAAAAACGGCTGCGGTAAATCGGTTCTGCTGAAGTGCGTTGCCGGTTTGATCGAGGGATTCCAGGGGGAGATCACCGTCGACGGGCGCGACGTTCGCGCTCGCGCCGAAAGCGGCGGGGCGTCGCTCGCCTACGTGTTCCAGAAGGGCGGCCTTTTCGATTCCATGGACGTCTTCGACAACGTCGCCTTCGGCCTCAGGCGCAGGGGCGTACCGGAGGACCGCGTCGGGGCGATCGTCGGAAAGGCGCTTCACAGCGTCGGCCTGGCGGGCAGCGAACGCAAGCTCCCGTCGGAGCTCTCCGGCGGCATGCAGAAGCGCGTCGGTCTCGCGCGCGCCGTGTGTCTCGAGCCCGATATCATCCTGTACGACGATCCGACCGCCGGTCTCGATCCCATCCTCTCCGACTCCATCGCCGACCTCATCCTCGGCATATCCGAGGGCTCCACCTCCACTTCGGTAATAGTGACGCACGATCTCAAGCTCGTTGAAAAGGTGGCGCGAGAGGTGGCGCTCATGTACGGGGGGCGGATCGTGTTTCACGGCGCCGTCGGGGACTTCTTTTCCGGGGGTGATGAATACGCCCGCCAGTTTATCGACGGCGAAACCGAGGGACCCATCGACATCTATTGACGCGCCGCGCCCGGGTTTTTCAGCGTGAAGCGTTTCGCGCTTGCACGGCAAAGGCGGCCGTGCCATACTCGCGTTCGAACGGGGAAGCGGATCGCGGACCATATGGGCGAAGAGAGAAGAAAGAATCCCCGCGTTCGGAGCGAGGGCGACTTCTACTGCCTGCCGTCCGACGCGCGGCGAAAGGTGCGATGCTCGCTCAAGAACATCTCGGTGACGGGGGCGTGCATAGCCTCGAAAGGGCGCCTTGCCACCGGCGAGATAATCTTCCTGTACCTGGAGAGCGGAGCCGGACGCGCCCTTGCGTCGCGCGTCGTCTGGAAGATCGCCGGAGAATACGGCGTGGAATTCCTGCTGGATTCCGGAGAGGAGTTCGAGACCATAAGCCGGGTGATCAACAACCGGCGCGCTACCTGAACGCGGTAGCGCATTCAAAAGAAAACAGATGAACCGCTTCCGTACGGTAGTTTCTTGTTGACAATTTGATTTCGGCTCCGTAGCGTGCATACTTTGTCTCGCAGGATGCGATGTCCTTGCGCGTCGCGCGGGCATACAATCTTAATTCCATAATGGGTCCGGTGGCCCGGGTGAAAGCGATGAAAGCGATGAAGGTCGAAAAAGCGAATCTGGAATGGAGTGAGCTGCCGTTCGGCTATGTAAAGACCGACTACAACATACGGTATTATTTCAAGGACGGAAAATGGTCTGAGGCGGAGCTTACCGCCGACGAGTTTCTGCCCATGCACATGGCCGCCCCCTGCCTGCATTACGGACAGGAGGCCTTCGAGGGGCTCAAGATTTTCGAAACGGTCGACGGCCGCATAGTCGCCTTCCGCGTGGACGAGAACGCTAAGCGTCTGCAGCGGAGCTCCGAGCGCATATTCACGCCGATGGTCCCCATAGAAATGTTCCGTGAGGCCGTGCACAAAGTCGTGAAGGCGAACGCGCGCTTCGTTCCCCCGTACGGCACCGGCGCCAGCATGTACGCGCGGCCCCTCATCATCGGGACCGGCGCGCGCGTGGGCCTTGGACCCGCGGAGGAGTACATCTTCCTGGTCTTCGTTACGCCCGTGGGGCCGTACTACAAGGGCGGCTTCACGGCGGTCAAGGCGCTGGTGGTCGAGGAGTACGACCGGGCCGCGCCGCACGGCGTGGGCGATTGCAAAGTGGGCGGCAACTACGCGGCTGGTCTGCGCGGCGAGATATACGGCAAGAAGAAGGGGTATCCGGTAGTGCTGTACCTCGATCCCAAGGAAAAGCGCTATGTGGACGAGTTCAGCACCTCGAACTTCATCGCGATCAAGGGGAATAGCTACATCACGCCCGACTCCGAGTCCATCCTTCCCAGCGTGACCAACAAGAGCCTGGCGCAGATCGCCGAGGACATGGGGATGAAGGTCGAGCGTCGCCCGGTCGACATCGCCGAAATCGAAGGCTTCGACGAAGTGGGGGCCGTCGGTACCGCCGCGGTCATCACGCCCGTCAATACCATCCACTTCCGGGGCAGGGACTATACCTTCGGAAACGGCGACAAACCGGGACCGGTCCTCACGAAGCTCTACGATCGCCTTTCGAAGATTCGTACCGGCGAGGCCGAGGACAAATTCGGCTGGCTCGACGATATCGCGCTGTAAGCGGGTTTACATGAAAGTACGAGGGAGACGGAACATCCGTCTCCCTTTTTTTGTCCTCATGAGGCGCGGTCATCGTGTGTGGGTGCATGCAACCACCGCGGCCGGGTAACGAAAATTTACACAAATACGGGTATAAGTTCAGGTTTCTTTCTTGACACTCTCCCGCGGAGGGCTTTTCAAGTAAAGATACCGTCGCGGGATGCCGGTATCGGTACACTCCCTCCACAACGGGGAGCAGCGCGGTAAATACACAGAGAGAGCGGACGAGGTGGTCATGGTTAACTATAAAGAGCTTGGTCTGGTCAATACCCGCGAGATGTTCAGGGCGGCCGTAAGCGGCGGCTACGCAATCCCCGCGTACAACTTCAACAATATGGAACAGCTGCAGGCGATCGTCATCGCGTGCGCCGAGACGCGTTCGCCCGTCATCATACAGGTTTCGAAGGGGGCGCGGGAATACGCGAACGAGACGCTGCTGCGCTACCTGGCCATGGGCGCGGTCAAAATGTCCGAGGACCTCGGCGTGCGCCTGCCCATGGCCCTCCACCTCGACCACGGCGACAGCTTCGAGCTGTGCGTGTCGTGCATCGAAAACGGTTTTTCCTCGGTGATGATAGACGGCTCACACCTGCCGTACGAGAAGAACGTGGAGCTCACCGCGCGCGTCGTGGAATACGCCCACCGTTACGACGTTACCGTCGAGGGCGAGCTCGGGGTGCTGGCGGGAATCGAGGACGAGGTGTCCTCGGAAGTCACGCATTACACGAAACCGGAAGAGGTGGAGGACTTCGTCGGGAAGACAGGGGTCGACTCGCTGGCCATATCCATCGGCACCAGCCACGGGGCGTACAAGTTCAAGCCGGGCGCGGGGGTTCCCGAGCTCCGCTTCGACATTCTCGAGGAGGTCCAGCGGCGCATCCCGGGCTTTCCGATCGTTCTGCACGGGGCGTCCTCGGTGGTGCAGGAATACGTCGAGATAATCAACACGTATGGCGGAAAAATAAAGGACGCGCTCGGCGTGCCCGAGGATCAGCTGCGAAGGGCTGCCGCGTCGGCGGTATGCAAGATCAACATCGATTCAGACGGCCGGCTCGCCATGACCGCCCGCATACGCGAGGCGCTTGCGAAGGACCCGTCGAATTTCGATCCGCGCAAGTATCTCGCTCCCGCTCGCGCGGAGCTCATTAAAATGATAAAGCAGAAAAACACCGACGTTCTCGGCTCGAGCGGAAAGGCCTGATGCTGAGCAAACCCCAGTTCGAGCTCGCCATGGCGCTTCTCAACGGGGCGTCGAAGGCGCGGGACATCGACGAGTACCTCAGGGGCTGCGTCGACGTGATCCAGAAGGAGGCGGCCCCGCTCTCCACCGCGGCGTACATTTCAATCGAATCCGAGGAGAAGCTGGTCCTGGTGGGCGAGGCGGGCGGCAACTTCGACCGTTACATCGGCGCGTTCCCGAACTTCTCGCTCATGGTCCGCAGGGCCATCAAGAAAAAAAACGTAATATATCTGCCGGCGTCGGAGGGCGAGGCACGCGAGGGACTCGAGGTGATGGCTGTCCTGGTGCCGCTGATCGGCGGCGACAGGACGATGGGAATGATCGGCCTGGTCTTCGACATCGGAGAGATCGCGCGCCAGCGGCAGAACGTTAATTTCTACCAGCTCTCCGGAAGGATAATCGGGTCGTCGGCGCTCTTCAGGGAGCAGATAGCGGAGCTCCAGGGAATGGAGAAGGTCAACCCCGAGGAGATGTATTCGGAGAAAATAACGAGCCTCGGCGTGCTCGCATCCAGCGTCGCGCACGAATTCAACAATATCTTCGCGGTGATTCAGGGATACGCGGAGCTCATCAACATGCAGAGCCCCGAGTCGAAATCCGTACAGAACGCCCTCTCGGTTATCGACAGCCAGACGGAGCGGGGCGCCCGCCTCATCGAAAGCCTCAACGTCTTCGTGAAAGGGCGCCACGCCAAGCTTCAGTACCAGCCGCTCGGCGAGATCGTCGGCGAGGTCGTCGCGCTGCAGAAGGCCGTCATGGAAAAGGAGGGCATCGAGCTCCGGCTGAGAAACGGCCAGATACCCCGGGTCCTTGCGGACCGCGAGCAGATAAAGGAGGCCGTCCCCAACGTGCTGCCGAACTCGATCCACTCGATCGACGGAGAAACGGCCGGCCTTATAGAGAT
>JAGODA010000416.1 GCA_017998475.1 Spirochaetota bacterium
GCATCGGGGAAGATCGAGATATTCATCCCGGAGATGGAGGAGGCGGTGCGCTCGCTCCAGCCCGCTTCGGAGGAGATAAAGCTCGCTCTGCCGAAGGAGTTTCCGCTTATCCTGAGCGCCGGCCGTCATTACGATTACAACGCGAACAGCCTGATGCGCGATCCGGAGTGGAATAAAGGCAAGCGCGCCGGCACCGTCGCGATGAGCCCGGACGACGGGAAGGCCTTCGGGCTTTCGGACGGGCAGGCGGTGCGCGTGACGACCGAGGCGGGAAGCGCCGTCGGCGAGCTCGAGCTCTCGGAGCAGGTGCGCGCGGGCACGGTGCTCATCCCCCACGGCTTCGGCCTCGTCTACGGCGATACGACGCACGGCCTGAACGTCAACAGCCTCACGAAAAATACGCACCGCGATCCGCTCGGCACGCCGCTGCACCGCTACGTGCCCTGCCGCGTCGAGCGCGCGTAACACGGAGAAAACGATATGAAGACCGACAACGCATCGATTTATCGGCTTGCCGGGCGCGACGCGCTTTTCGCGCTTCTCGTGCTCGGTTCACTCTGGGGGCTCTCCGAGGTCGCGCTGGGGCAGGCGGTCCGCGCGCTCGCTCCGGAGATTCGCGCTGGCGTGCTTACCGGAATCGGCATGGCATGTATGGGCCTCTTCATCGGATTGACGGGAAGGCCGGGGCGTCTGCCGCTTCTCGCGCTCGTCACGGTGCTCGCAACGCAGCTCTGCGTGCCCCTGCTGCGGTGCTCGCCCCTGTGCAAGGCGAACACTTCGCTCGCGATCATGCTGCACGGCATCGCGATCGCGGGTGCGGTCCGCCTGATCGCGGCCGGTCCCGGAAGCGGCGCCGTGCGTCGCGGGACGGCGGCCTTCGCGGCGGCGCTCGTTTCGGCGACCGTGTTCTATTACGCCGGAATGCGCCTGGCGCCCTGCGCCTACCTGCTCTCGTTCAACCAGCCGCTCGGGCTCTTCTCCTTTATGCTCCGCGAGGGGTTGGTGTGGGCCGCCTTCTCGGCCGCGCTCTTTCCGGCGGGGTACGCCCTCGGCGCGCGCTGGGCCGTTCCGCTCGCGTCGTACGGCGCCTCCCGGCCGCTCATGCGCCTCGCCGCGCCCGGCGCGTTTGTCGCGCTCTGCTGGACCGCGATCGCGGCGGTCGTGCTGGTGGGGTGACGGCATGCGGCGCGCGGCCCTTCACATTATTACGGGCGGAAAGGATTCGGGAAAGACCGCCCGCATCCGGGCGCTTTACGGCGAAGCGGCCGGGGGTGATGGATACGCCTGCCCGAAGGTGTTCGTGGATGGTGCGCACGCGGGTTACGACGCGCTCGATCTTCGCACAGGCGCGACGGTGCCTCTCGCGCGAAGCAAAAACGCTCTTCCGCCGGGATGGGACGAGTGCCGTGCGCGCGGCGGGTACAGCTTCTCGGGCAGGGGCCTTGTGTTCCTCGATTCGATACTCGAAGGGCTTGCCGCACGTTCGTGCGCGCGGGTGTTCGTGGACGAAATCGGTTCGCTCGACCTGGAGAGGGCGGAATTCCGGGTTCTCATCGCGGGTGTGCTCGAATCGTGCGAGGAACTGCACGCGAGCGTGCGGAAAAACCGCGTGGCGGAGTTCGTGGAATTGTTCGGGATTTCGGAATACAGCCTGACGGACCTGGATGCCACGGAGGCGGGCGATGGACGCGGATAAAAAGACGGTGACGATCGGCGGCCGCTCCATCGACGAGTATATCGCGATGGTCACCGGGTTCCACGGCAGCTTCGCGCCGGGGCTCCTGCTGGGCGGCTTCATGGTGGAGCACGCCATGAGGAACCTGCCGCCGGGCGAGTTCTTCGACGTTATCTGCGAGACATCGCACTGCCTTCCCGACGCCGTTCAGCTCCTCACGCCGTGCAGCATAGGGAACGGCTGGCTGAGAATCATTGATGTAGGCCGTTTTGCCATGACCTTTTACGACAAGCGAACGGGAAGCGGCGTCCGCGTGTACCTCGATCACCGGAAGCTTGAGCCCTGGAACGAGATAAAGAACTGGTTCTTCCGCCTTAAACCCAAGAGCGAGCAGTCGCGCGAGCGGCTCATCGACGAGATGGTCCGCGCCGGCGAGGGCGTTTTAGGCGCGCGCTACCTGTCGGTGAAAAAGGAATATCTCGCGCACCGTCACGGCGGGGCGATCTCCCTGTGTCCTGAATGCGGCGAGGCCTATCCCTCGGAGCATGGTGAACGCTGCCGGGCCTGTCAGGGGGCGCTTCCGTATGACGACGGGCCGCGGTGAGTACCGCGCGTCGAGGGCTCGGGCGCGTCGATCACATGGTATCGTTCGCATCCCCGTCGGTATTTTACACGTTTCCGGTTAACATGTGCATTATCGAAATAATGTAAATTTTTCGGATTTCGCTTTTTTTCGCGCGGGTTTTTATGCACCTTTTAGCATGGTTCGCGGTATTGCAGTGTAATGCGATGCGCGGGGCGGATTGTGTCCGGGCCTGACATATCGTACCGCGAAAGCCGTTCGGCTGTCGGTTCGGGAACCGCTTATCTGATCCGGGCCGCGGAGTTACATTGTATCGATAATCATGGAGGGGAGATAATGAAGATTTCCGGAAGACTGATCAAACACGCACTCTTGTCGGCGGCGCTCATGCTGACCGCGGCCGTGCCCGCGAGCGCGGAGGTGAACGATTCGGACCTCGGCATACACCTGCGGGGCGCCCTCGGCGGCGGAAGGGTGTACCTGGGTTATGTGAGCTACAGCAACAGCACCGGCGACCTCGGCGCGGGGCCGGGCGCCACGCTCAACGTGGCCGCCATGCTCGCCTACAAGTTCATCGGGGTCGAGGGGAATATGCTCGTCGGTACCATGGGAGATCTTGAATGGAAAGATGAGGTGGCTGG
>JAGODA010000417.1 GCA_017998475.1 Spirochaetota bacterium
ACAATAAACAGGCCGAGACCGACGCAGTGCTCAAGGACGGCTGGCTGCACACCGGCGACATCGGCACTGTCGATGCCGCGGGAAACCTTACCATTGTAGACCGCAAGAAAGACATGATCATCGCGGCAGGATTCAACATCTATCCCAACGAGATAGACGATATCCTGATGTCCCATCCGGACATACTGGAGGCATGCACCATAGGTGTTCCCGACACTTACCGCGGCGAAACGGTGAAGGCGTACGTCGCGCTGAAACCCGGCGCGAGCCTTTCCGAGGAGGAGGTGATCGCATACTGCCGCGAGAACCTGGCGGCATACAAGGTCCCGCGATCGATCGTCTTCATCGACGCCATTCCGAAAACAACGGTGGGCAAGATACTGCGAAGGGCCGTCAGGGAGCTCGACGAGCGGCGCGAGCGGGAGAAGAGCGCGTAAGCCCGACATCATATACCATGGTCAGCGGCGCGTGGTCCGAGAAGCGCCGCTCTTTGTAGATAGCGGCCGAGACGACCCTGTCCTTCAAACCGGGCGTTACGACCTGGTAATCGATCCGCCAGCCCACGTTCTTCTCGCGGGCGCGGCCGCGGTTGGACCACCAGGTGTACTGGTCCGTTTCATGGTTCACGACGCGGAAGGCGTCGACGAAGCCCGCCGGCCCGAAGAGCTCATCCATCCAGGCGCGCTCCTCGGGAAGAAAGCCGGAATTCTTCTGGTTGGACCTCCAGTTCTTTATGTCGTCGACCGTATGCGCGATGTTCCAGTCCCCGCACAGAACGTATTCGCGCCGCGCGCGTCGCATCGCCCGAAGCTGTTCCATGAATCGTTCGAGAAAATCGAACTTGATCGACTGCCTCTCGGGGCCGCTCGATCCGGACGGAATGTAGAGGGAAACCACACTGAGCGCTCCGAATCGCGCCTCGAGATAACGGCCTTCGCCTCGCATGGCCTCCCATCCATCCCCGACAATCACCCTGTCGGGCTCGACCCTGCTGAAAAGCGCCACCCCGCTGTATCCCTTTTTCCGGGCGTTATTAAAAGAACAGTAATATCCTTCGGGATGGAACGCGGGCTTTCCCGAGAGCTCGTCCGAAAGCCTGGTCTCCTGGAGGCAGAGAACATCGGGCCTCTCGGCGTGCAGCCAGTCGAAAAATCCTTTGTCCGCGGCCGAGCGCAGGCCGTTGCAGTTCAGCGTGGTTATCTTCATCGTCGTCCTTCCCCCCGTAGCGGTCCGGTTTTCCTACGCGATCGGGCGGACAAAGTCAAGCCGAATGCCATGCCCTCCGCCGCGGCGAGTGCCGGCTTGAAAAACTATTGATTTTAATCCGGCGCCCGTGGATAGTGGAGGTCGCGGAACAGTTCCGCCCCTTCCACCATCGCGGAGAGTGCGCTATGATCGTCACCCGTAAGAAAGACCCCGAAACCGTAAAGGAATACGCGTCGGGCGCTGATAAAATAATCATCGTCGGCTGTTCCGAGTGCGCGGCGGTCTGCCGCACGGGCGGATCGGAACAGGTAAGGGAGATGGCGGATGTGTTTGCCGACCGGAAGGTGCTGGCGACCATCTCCATCGAATCGCCCTGCGACAAGCGCGTCTCCGCGCGCGACTTCAAGCGCATAGAGGAGGAACTCTCCGGCGCCGAAGCGCTCATCGCGCTCACCTGCGGAAGCGGCGCGCAGGCCATAGCCGAGGTAACCGGCAAGCGGGTGGTCGCGGCGCTCGATACGGATTTCGTCGGGATGGTCGAGCGTCTGGGCCGCTTCTTCGAGCGCTGTTCCCATTGCGGCGACTGCATCCTCAACGAGACCGCGCTGCTGTGCCCGGTGACGCTCTGCCCCAAGGGCGTGCGCAACGGCCCGTGCGAAGGGATGCGGGGGTCGCGCTGCGAGGTGTACGAGGACCGTGACTGCGTGTGGCACACGATTTACAGCCGGCTCGAGGAGCGCGGCGAACTCGACGGGTTCACCGCCTACCACGGGCCCGTCGACTGGACGGAATGCCATTCCCCGAAGGAGGCCGTATGGGAGCGCTCCTGACGGACAGACTCGCTTATGTGGCATCGATCGAATCGATAGACGCGACTGCCGCCGCGCTCGCGCGGATTCCGAACGAAAAGACGCTTATCCTCGGAGAATACGGACCCATCAGCCCGCTTGCGGTACTGGACAGGGTACGAAAATCCTTCGACGGCGCGGTCCTGCTCGAAATAATCGCAAAAAATAAAAACAGGGATTTAATCAAATCGGCTATTCTTACATCCGCCGCCTGCGGCTTCGACGGTGTCCTTCTCGCCTCGGGCGTTTTTACCGCCGGCGGCGGCACGGCCAAACCCGTATACGATCTCGACCCCGCGCAGATGCTGAAGCTCGCTCTCGACCTGAGGAAGCACGGGGCTGTCCCCGAATCCTTCGTTATAGCCGTCCGCTCCGCATCGGGCAACGGTCCGGCCGAACTGCGCGCCCGCTGGTATATCGGGGAAGGCGCGGACTACATCGCGCTGGAGAAAGGCTTCATCCCCGGCCTCGAACCGAAGACCCTGCTCGTCGAACCGGTCACGCAGGCATGAACCCGCTCGCCCTCACCGAACCCGGCAGGACCATCCTGGCGATGGGTAACGACGCGATCGTACGCGGCGGGCTTGAGGCCGCGCTCGGCTATTTCAGCACCTATCCGGGCACTCCCGCCTCGGAGATCGGCGAGGGTTATCTCGCGCTTAAAAAGGAGTTCCCGCACATCCACGCCGAGTTCAGCGTCAACGAGCACGTCGCCGCACACGGAGCGCAGGGCGCCAGCTGGGCCGGCGTGCGCTCCATGGTTACGATGAAGCACGTGGGCATGAACGTGGCCGCGGAAGTACTGCACTTCGCCGGATACACCGGCGTGCGGGCCGGACTGGTC
>JAGODA010000418.1 GCA_017998475.1 Spirochaetota bacterium
CTCGGGAGGTTGCTCGACCTGTGATACTCACGGTGACGCTCAATCCCGCGGTGGACTACACCGTCTTCGGCGGCGCGTTCACGCCTTACGCCACCAACCGCGGAAGGGACATACCACCCGAGGCCGGCGGGAAAGGGAACAACGCCGCGCGCGTCTGCAGGCTGCTGGGATCCGAGGTGATCGCGACCGGGATACTGGGTGGTCACACGGGGGATTTCATCCGGACCAGCATCGAACGCGAGAGGGTTGCCGCGCAATTCATGGAAGTTCGCCACCCCACCAGAATAACCATGGCCTTCGTCGAAACGGAGAACGGCCGTGACACCAAGATCGTCCCCTCTGGAGCGGAGCTCGACGATACCATTGGCGCGTCATTCCTCTCTCATTATGAAGCGCTTCTGCGCGCGAACAAGTGCGATATCGTGCTCCTCTGCGGCTCGCTCCCGCCGGGGCTGCCCGACGACTACTACGGCACACTAATCGATACCGCGGCCGCGCACGGCGCGCGCGTTATACTGGACACCAGCGGCGCGCCGCTGGCGCGCGCCATCGGCCACGATCCGTTCGTCATCACCCCCAACCTCCACGAGGCGTGCGAGCTCGCCGGGAGCGAAGACCGGAATACGGTAATCGATTACCTGTGCCGGGCTTCGAAACGCATGGGCATGGCGGCCCTCACCCTGGGAAGCGAGGGAGCGGTTTTCTGCGTGAACGGCACCGCCCGCACCGTTCCCGCGCCTCACGTGAAGACCGTCAATCCGGTGGGCGCGGGCGACGCGTTCGTCGCGGGGCTCGCCTGCGCCTACGCGAGGTACGGCCTGAACACCTCCATGATGTACCGCTGGTCGCTCGCCGCCGGCGCCTGCACCGCGCAGTCGCGCGGTCTCACCTGGGACCCCGCACTCTTCGATTCCATGCTCGCGGCCGTCGGCGACGTCCCGGCGCCTTGAGCGGTCAGGCACCATGAGCCACGGCAAAAAGCTCGTCCTCATAATCGACTGCGGAGCGACAAGCGTGCGCGCGGCCGCCGTGGACGAGCGCGGAAGGATCGTCCGCATCCAGGCGCGCCCCAACGCGGCCAGGCTCCAGCGCGCGGACCGCCCCTGGCTCGTATGGGACCTCGAGGACATCTGGGAAAAGATGCTCTCCTGCGCCGCCGCCGTCGTGCACGGTACGGGCAGAGAGCGGTTCGCCGCCATCAGCGTCGTCACCTTCAGCGACGACGGCGCTCCCTTCGACCGGAGCGGCCGGATGCTCTACCCGGTCATCTCCTGGCACTGTCCGCGGACCGCGGCGCTGGCGGAATCCGTCCGGATACGGAGCGACTTCTCCTCCATCTTCCGGCTGTGCGGCGAGCAGCCCCTGCACCAGCACACGCTCCTGCGCCTGCTGTGGCTGCGCGAGCACGAGCCACGCGTATACGAGCGCGTCCACCGCTACCTGATGCTCCCGGGAATCATACACGAGCGCCTGACGGGAACGGCCGTGAACGATCCGACAACCGCCGACAGCATGATGCTCATGGACATCAGAAAGCGCGCCTACAGCGGCGATCTGATGAAAACCTTCGGGATCGATCCCGGATTTTTCCCCCCGCTCGTGGAGCCGGGGACCGTTACGGGCAGGCTGCTACCGGCCGTCGCGCACGCGATCGGCCTCGCCGGGCCGATCCCCGTGGTCGCCGCGGGACACGACACGCAGTTCGCGGTCTACGGTTCCGGCTGCGCCCCCGGCGCGGCCGTGCTCAGCTCCGGTACATGGGAGATCCTCTTCACGCGCGCGGCCAGGCCACTCACAGGCGCGGGAGCGCTCCGCGCGGGAATAAAGAACGAGTGCGATGCCGAGCCGGGACTGTTCAACGTGGGGACACAATGGATCGGAGGGGGAGTGCTGGAGCGCGTCAAGGCGTGTGGCGTCGGCGAACGGACCGTACGGGAAGCGGCGACGGTCGCCCCGGGCTGCCGCGGTCTCTGGTTCGAACCCTCCCTCATCCCCGGTCCCGGCAACCGGGGCCTTCCCGCGGGGAGCGTTCTCGGGCTGGATATGCGCACCTCGCCCGCGGAGGTGTACCGCGCCGCGCTCGAGGGTTTCTCGTTCACGCTGCGCGCCGCGCTCGAGCGCATCGAGCGCTCGTCCTCAAAAAAAATTTCCGGGCTCACGATCGTGGGGGGCGGATCGGCCAACTCGACGTGGAATCGCATTAGGGCCGACGTGCTCGATCGCCCGATCGTCATCGCAGGCCAGAAGGAAAGCACGGTGCTGGGCGCCGCAATGTTCGCCTTCGCGGGGGCCGGGCACTACGGCTCCGCCGGGGAGGCGCGCGCCGCGTTCGATATCCGGGGTGCCGTCGTGGAGCCGGGCGCCGCGCGCAATACATACGCGGATCTCTTTGGCCTGTACATGGAAAGAATCGAATCGCTGCGAAAAGCGTATCGTCTCTCCGGTCACGTTTAGAGTCGCGTATAATCCGGCACCCCGTCTACCGGCATAAAATAGCCGCACCTTGATCTCAAACATACCGGCCTCGCCGACGGAAGGCCGGCCCTTTACCGCCGCGGCGATGCGCTCCGCGACATCGGCAAGCGCTCTGTCGAAGGCGGACCAGGTGCCCGGTTACGGCGGGGAGAACCCGTGAGCGGGGCCGCCTGAGTTTTACTTTTTCAAAGCGGTGACTTTTTCATGAAAACCCTGATAATCAAATCCCAGGCTATCCACAACAAAACTGCTGACCCGAGAGACCGATTGGGTATCGAGATCCTGAGATACATTTCCGACTTTCAGGGACATGCTTTTCATGGTTTTCATAGCGTTGAGCAGATCGGAGGATACATTATAGGTTAACGTTGTGTGCACGGATTTGCTGCGTCCTCCCCC
>JAGODA010000419.1 GCA_017998475.1 Spirochaetota bacterium
CGCTGGAGCGGTACGAAGGCCGACCCCGCGACACTGCTCCGGTGGATGTTCACTGGCGGCTACCCGGAGCTCCATGCCCGCTCACTCGATCCGCAGAGGTATTATGGGGACCTTGTTGCCACCTATCTCGAACGCGATGTCCGCCAGGCGCTACAGGTAAAAAACCTGCGGGATTACGACCGATTCCTCCGCCTTGCGGCTGTACGGACAGGGCAGCTGCTCTCCATGAACTCATTCGCCTCCGACCTGGGGATAAGCCCCAACACGGTGAAAAGTTGGCTCTCGGTTCTCGAGGCTTCGGGAATCATCTGGCTGCTCGAACCGTATTATGGCAATCCGGGCAAGCGGATAGTCAAATCCCCGAAACTCTATTTCACGGATACGGGTCTGGCGGCGTATCTGGCGGGATTCCGATCGGAGGAAGACCTGGCCCAGAGTCCGCTGCTTGGCGCTTTCTTCGAGAGCCACGTGCTCGGCCAGATGGTGCGAAAATACGTGAACCGCTGCCGCAGGCCGGCGATTTATTTTTTCCGTGACCATCACGGGCATGAGGTGGATTTTATCGTTCCGATCGGCGGAAGGCTCAGGCTCTACGAATGCAAATGGTCCGAGGATCCTTCCGCGGTGGTGCCTTCGTTTGCCGTAATCGAAAAGGCGGTCGGCTCACACAACATACTCTCGCGAAGCGTCATCACCCCGGGAAGAAATCCGCGGAAAAAAGGCTCGGTATTGATCGAAGACAGCGTTGAGATACCGAGTCTGGAGGTATGAACTGATCGTGATCGTTATTCCCTTTTCTTCAGTTTCTCCACCATCTCCACAAAAAGCGCGTAGAACTCCTTGAGCTCGTCGCCCTTTCTGAGCGGCCGCGGTGACGGGAGCTTTCCGGCGATGATCTCCTTCATATAATTGGACATCACGTAGACCGGTCCGGAGATGTGGTGCGTCTTGCGGATAAGGGCTACGAAGAGTATGACGGCCTGCGCCAGGATGAACACCACGATGCCCCACAACAACGCGTTGTTCTGCGCGATGATTCCCTCCATGGTGCGCACGTTCTCGGCGTGGATGCGCGAGACGTTCGCGATGGGGAGCTTCTCCGCGCCCGCGGCCTCCTGGGAGAATGCGAGCAACGCCTCCACGTTGTTGTTGTACAGCACGATGATGTTGTTCAGGCGACGGTTGTTCATGCTCACGTTGACGCTGATGGCCGCGACGATAACGGCCGACACCACCAGGATGACCCCGATGATCGAAAACGCGGTCTTAAGCTGGAACTTTTTGTCGATGACGTATTTTTTACGCTGTGTCATGGCGCGTGCCCCTCGTGGAAGTGGGGCGTCCCGGCCGCCCCGGCTGAATGGATAGCACGGCCGGGGCCTTTTGGTCAATCCCTTTATGGGACCGCCGCGCCGTCTTCCGCGCGGAGCGGGCCGTGATGTGAATACAGCAGAGCGCCCGCTCCCGCTTCGACGAGCATTTTGTAGAAGAGCCGCAGCGGAAATCCGATAACGTTCGAAACCGAGCCGTCGATGCGCTCGATGATCATGGCGCCGTACTCCTGCGCGGCGTATGCCACGGCCTTGTCCATGTACTCGATACGCGCCAGGTACTCATCGAGCTCCGCGCGGCCGAGGGGCCTAAAGGTGATCGCCGAACTCTCCAGGGCCGTCGCGAACACCAGTCGGCCGCCGGCGCGCCGCAGGCCCACCGAGAGGGCGCTTATCACGCGGTGCGTGCGCCCCGAAAGGCGCCCCAGGATGGCGAGCGCCTCGTCGGGCCCCGAGGGCTTGCCGATTATCGCCCCGTCGATCGTCACGATGGTGTCGCAGGCGATGACGAGCGCGTCGTCCGCGGCGGCCTCAACGCGCGGCGCGAGCGAGCGCATCTTGTCCGCGGCCACGCGCGCGGCGTAGGCCTCCGGCTTTTCGCCGGGAAGCGCCGCCTCGTCGGCATCGGGCGCCATCACCTCGAAGTCGTCGAAAAGGCCGCCGAGCAGTTCCCTCCGGCGGGGCGATGTCGAACCCAGTATGACGCGCATGGACTATTTCAGTAAAACCTTTTCGTTGAGTTTCTGGATGGAGGTGATGTTCTTCAGGCGCTTGAGGCGCCCGATGATGTCTTTAAGGTGGGCGAGGCTCTTCACCTCGAGCACCAGCTTTATCACCGCGTTGTCGCCGGCGTGCACCGTCGCCTCGACCTTGATGATGTTGGTCTTGCAGGTGGCCAGCTCGTCGGCGACGTCCTTGAGCAGGTTCGGCCGGTCGATCGCCTCTATCTGGAGCTTGACCGGATAGGTGTTCTCCGAGCCCTCCCACACGATCGCGATGAAACGCTCCTGCTCGATCGTCAGGCGCTTGAGCGAGGGGCAGGTCTTCTTGTGCACGGTGATGCCCCTTCCGCGCGTGATGAAGCCGACCACGTCGTCGCCCGGAATGGGCTGACAGCACTGCGAGAGCTTGATAAGCACGTTGGATGTGCCGTCTATGGAGAGCGCCATCTTCTTCTGGCGAGAGATGCCTTTGATCTTGAACAGCTCCGTCTCCGGAATCGAGACCTCGACGGTCTTCTCGGTTTTCTTCGGTTCCGGCGGGGTCTCCGGCCTGCGCTCGGTTTCCTGCTCGCGGCGCAGCCAGTTGCGTATCTTGTAGCGCGCGTTGGACGACTTGACGAATTTGAGCCACGATTCCGACGGGTGCCCCTTGGGACTGGTGAGCACCTCGACGATGTCGCCGCTTTTTATCTCGGTCTTCAGCGGCACCAGCGCGTTGTTCACTTTTGCCCCCACGCAGCGGTTGCCGACCCCGGTGTGGATGGCGTAGGCGATGGCCACCGGCGTGGCCCCCTTGGCGAGCTTCACCATCGTCCCCT
>JAGODA010000058.1 GCA_017998475.1 Spirochaetota bacterium
GCGCCTCCTTCAGGTTGAGCGCGTACCTGCGGGAAAAGTCGGTGGTGTCGTACTTGTTATAGAGCGTGAGAAATCCGCGATGGATGTCCTTGACGTACGAGAGAAAGCGGTTGCCCCACTTGTCGGTTGTGATGTGCACGCCCGGAATGTTCATCAGTCCGCTCGCCTTCACGATCGACGAGATGTTGTTGAGGTGCTCGCTGACGATGATGAACGCGCCGGCCTCGGTCGCCATGCGCACCGTCTCGACGAAGGGAATATTGCGGTAGATATCGCTTTTCCCTTTCATGACCTGCATGAAGTCGTCGGTCGACCTGATCTCTATGAAGCGGTTCGCCGAGAGGACGCGGTAAAGCTCGCGCGAAAGCATGATGGAGTAGTACTCCTCCGTAAGTCCCGTCGCGCTCAGACGGCCGGTCATCTCGCCCTCCCATGCGCCGTTCTCGAGCTTGCCGTGCGCCGGGTCGACGAAAACGATGAGCTTTTTGCCCGAGGCGAGGTTTTTCTCGATATCGACATAGGTGGCGTCGATGGCGTTGAGAAGTTCTATGGCCTGCTTGAGGTAAACGATGTTGTTTTCTTTGGAAAGGATGGCGCTTATGGTGTCGGGCTGGCCGACGGTGCTGTATGCCGGCTGTTCGTCCGCGGTCGACGCCGCCGGAACGAGGAGCGCGACGGCGAGGGCGGCGATATATATGAAGAGTATGGCTCTCTTTACCTTCATCGGGCGGACTGTCTTCCGTGGCGGCCGCCGTGCGGACGCTGAATAAAAGTATGATGATTGTTTATAATAATAATATCGTTCCTTTTGCAAGAAAATAATTGCTTTTTTCCGCCAATATTGTTAAAAGAAGGGCGCCCGTGGGGACGCTCCGATCACGCCGGTTGAGCGACAACACCCGCCGAAAGATATACGCAACGGGCATAACGGCGCCCGCGAAGAGATGCGCCGCGCGTGTCCCTTCAGGGGGAGACGGGCCGCCGCTGGAGGACAGATGAAGCGGAATTACATCAAGTACGAAGACCTGTCATCGGAAATAAAGAAAGAAATTGAGCGCTACTTCGAGGAGACCGCCGCGAACGGCGAACCCGTTTCGAGGGAAGACGCCATGCTCATGTGGTTCGAGAAGGAGTTCGACGTGTGGATGGTCCAGAACTACGCCGGGCGCGACAAGCGCGACCGCCGTATCGAGGAGAGGAGGCGGTTTCCACGCGTGGAGGTCGAGCCGGAGCCGGTAAAAAAGCGTGGGGCCGACCGCAGGGCGAATGTTCGCCGCAGGCATTTCCGGCTGGACATCGAGGTGCCGGTCCGCGTCGTCGAGACCCTCATAGAGTCGTCCAGCGACGAGACCGAGGCCTTCGATTTCGTCGGCACGCTCGTCAACATCAGCAAGGGCGGATTCTATTTCAAGTTCAGTCAGCCGATCGAGGTGTCGAGCATCATACGGGTCCATATCGACCTTTCGGCCATGGACGCGGACCTGCGCGATATCGAGGCGCTGGCGATGGTTGTACGTGTGGACAAACTGAGCGCCGACACCTACGGCGTGGGGGTGATGTTCAGCAGTATTTACGACGAGCACCGCGAGAAGCTCGAGATGTTCATCTTCCAGAACCTGGCCTACTACATTTACCGGAACGGCAGGTAGCCGCGCCGGCCTACCGTTTCCGCGAAATGGACAGCACGTAGTCCGCGAGCCGCGGACGCTCGATGTCGAAATAATACACGCACCGGCCTCCGCCGTTGGAGGTCGACCTGCCCAGACGGCCGCTCTCGTCGATGAGGGCGAGAAGCCGCGCAGTAACGTTCTGGTCCACCACCATGTCCTTCGACTGCAGGTATTTCTGCAGCGAGCTGAGCGCCCGCATGCGGGCCGTTTTTTCAGCCGCGGCGATTTCGGCGCCGCCCTCCGGCTCGACTATGACAATCCGGTACAGGTCGGCGGAAATGAACCCCTCCTTTTCGAACTCCACGCGCGGTCCCGTGCCGATGGTCGGCGGGCAGATGTCGGGCTGGACAGGCTTCTTCACCTCCTTCGCGCAGTACAGTCCGGTGACGACGGCCGCCGCGAGAAGTGGAAGAAGGGCCGGGAAAAATCTGGAGGGGCGCTGTTTCATGCGGTCATCCTTTCGGAAGCGGTGTGTCCGTTTTTTTCGGGGGCTCCGGAAGCGCGAGCTTCGGGCCGCCGGATTCAAGCCGCGCGCGCAAATCGCTTCGATAGACGCGGAACACGATTACGGCGGAATGGTCCTCGTTGTAGTATTCGAAGGCGCGCCTGCCGTACTTCACATAGCCGGCCGCATCCTTCCAGATCTCGGCGCGCGCCTGTTCCAGGTTGGTGACACGCGGCCTGTCGGCGGGGTCAAGGCGGCCCATGAGGTGATCGAGCCGGTAGGCTCCTATCGCGTCGGCGACGGCCTGCGGTATTTTCGACTCCGCGTCTTTAAGCGCGCTCTCGCGCCGCGCGACAAGTCCGCGCGTGCCGGGGGCGGGAACGCCCTTCACGATCACCTGGAAATGGTCCGGGTCAAGAAATCCCTCGGTGCGGAAGTCGTCGAGCACCACCGAGGCGTCGATAACCCGGACGCCGCACGAGGCCGCGGCGAGCGAAAGCGCTACGGCGAGGAACACGAGCGCCCTGGCGGCGCGATGTATGCATGCGTGCATTGGAATCCCGTCCATCATGGTCGTACGGCGTCGTATGTTACCGGACGTCGCGCCGCTGTCAAGGGTTTCGCGGTCAGGGTTCCTTTTTTAGAAGGCCGATGATGTCCTGTATCTTGTCCGCGTTGGGGTGGTCCGGCTTGAGCGCCAGCACCCGCTCGAAGTTGCTTATGGCCTTCTGCTTGTCCTTTATCCTCCGGTAGTAGATCATTCCAAGCTCCTCGTGCCCCTGCCAGTTGCTCTTGTTGATCTGGACCGAACGCTCGAAGGCGCGCACCGCGTCATCGTACACGCCCTTGTCGCGGTAGGCGATCCCCTGGAAGAAATGGGCCTTCGAGTCGAGCGGGTTGATCTCCAGCGCGGTCCTGTATTCCTCGATGGCCTCGTCGTACAGCTTGGCCTCGCGGTAGGCGTTCGCCAGGTTGAAGTGAGCGTCGTAGGACTTGGGATCGTTGGTGGCGGCCAGCCTGTACTGCTGGATGGCCTTGTCGTTCAGGTTGTTCTTGGCGTAGAGGTTCCCCAGGTTTATATATGCCTTCGCGTAATTGGGGTTCTTGGCGATCGCCTTCGAGTAATACTCGATCGCCGCGTTGTCGTCCTTAAGCGCCTCGTGCGCCTTGCCCAGCTCGTAGAGCGTGGCGTAGTCGTCGCCTTTAATGGACAGGGCCTTCTGGTAGAGCGAGACGGCCTCGCGGTACTGCTTCTTCTCGGCGTTGATGAGCCCCAGGTTGAAATAGGCCTGGAAGTAGTTGGGGTCGAGCTCGATGGTCTTCTGATAGAACTGCGAGGCGTTGTTGTACGACTTCATCTCGTGATAGGTCTCGGCCAGCTTGAAGTTGGTGTCGGGGTTGTCGGGCCGAAGCTCGCGGTCCTTGGAGAACTGCGTGAGCGCCTCGTTGAGGTTCTTGCTCTTTAAATAGATGTCGCCCAGGTTGAAATAGGCGCGGTCCAGTTTGGGGTCCTGTCGTATGGCCGTCTTCAGATCGTTGATGGCCCTGGCCTGGTCGTTCAGCTTGTAATACGCCAGTCCGCGCGAGTAGTAGGCGCGCGGGAAGTCGGGCTGTATCTCCACGGCCTTGCCGAAATGCCGCACGGCGGTGTCGAACCTGTTGTTCATGTAGTGGATGAGCCCCAGCCGGTAGTGGGAATCGGCGTTCTTCGGGTTGGCCACTATGGCCTTCTCGAAGGATTTTTTGGCCTCGTCGTCCAGCTTGTTGTGATAGTAGATGCGGCCGCGCCAGTAGTGCGAGTAGTCGTCGTTCGGTTCGATCTCTGTGGCCTTGGCGTACGCCTTCAGGGCGTTGTCGTAATCCTTCTTGTCGCGGTAGCGGTCGCCGAGCTCGCGCCACTTCGCCGCGTCGCCCTTCGTGTCGGGCGGTTTGGGCGCCTTCACGCCCGGGTCTTCGCCCATGTCGGTGCGCGGGCCCACGTCGCGCCGTCCGGCGATCCGGTCGCCGCCGGGTCCTTCGCCGTGGCCGTCGCCCGGACCGTTGCCGGAAACGCGCGGGCCGCCGTCGCCGCGCGAGGCGGCACGCTCGGCGGCGCGAAGGTTGGCGAGCGCGGCAAGGTACTTGCGCTGAAGGTTTTTGTCGCGGCTGTTGTAGGTGAGGGCCTGTTTGTAGTACTTCACCGCGCCGGGATAGTCGGCGTCTTTCGCGTAGATGTCGCCGAGCCGCTCGGCGGCGAGAGCGTCTCCCGGATCGGCCTGCAGGGCTTTAAGGAACGCGGCGACCGCCCTGTCGGTGTTTCCCCTCCTCAGCTCGGCCTCGCCCACGCCGCGGTGGTACTTCGACACGCGCGGGTCGATGTCGACGGCCTTTTCGAAGTTCTTGAGCGCGTTGCCGTAATCGCGCGCCTGCATGTAGACGTTCCCCAGGTTGTAGTAGCCCTCGGGATCGTTCGGGTTTTCCTTTATGCCCTTCTTTAAAATATCGATCGCGCCGCGCAGGTCGCCGTTTTTAAGGCGCTGCCGGGCGATGTTCCAGTAGCTCTCCTGGTACTTCGGAGCGACGGCCACGGCCCTCTTGTATTCGCGGAGCGCGGCGTCCAGTTTGTCCTGGTCGTCGTAGACGTTGCCCAGCCTGTTGTAGGCCACCGGCATCTTCGGAAAGGCGCGCTTGGCGCGCTCGAGAGCGGCGATGGCCTTTTCGTAGTCGCCCTTCAACGCGTAGGCGTGCCCCAGCTCGTTCAGCGCCGCGTAATTGTTCGGGTCGATGGCCAGGGCCCTCTTATAGTAGTCGATGGCGCGGTCGATGTCGCCGATCGCCTTGTAAAGGTTCCCGATTTTAACCAGTATGTCAACGTTGGCGGGATCGGTTTCCAGCAGCTTCTCGTACAGGCCTATCTGCTTTACGCGGAGGTCTTCTATGTCGCGCAGTGGGTCGCCCGCGCTCCGATAAATGAGATAGGCCCCGCCGGCCAGAAGCAGCAGAATGAGCGCCCCTATGCCGATGTTGCGCGCCGTGTTGTCCCTGCGGAATGATGCCATGCTCGCTCCTCCCCGTTTAGAGTCCGTCGTCGCGGTATATGTCTTCCAGTTTCGATTTGGTCTTTTTGGTCTCGTGCCCGGCGGCCTTGTCCTCGGCCTTGCGGTCGGCCTCGCGCAGCACCGCGCCGCCGAGGTGCAGGGCCTCCTCAATGGAGATGTCGCTTCCCACCGGCGGCAGCACGAAATTGGGGTCCTTGAGGAGCTCGATGGCGCGCCGTATCTTTTCGTACTGCGGGTCCTCGGGCGCGATGGAAAGGTACTTCTCCCAGCTGGCGATCGTGCCCTGCTTGTCGCGCTCCAGCATGAGGCGCGTGAGCCCTATGTGATAGTGCGCGTATTTGATCTTGGAGTCCAGCGCGTAGGCGCGCTCGAAGTTCTGCACGGCCGGGGAGGGCTCTTTCTTGTAGTAATGGATCTGTCCCAGCCTGAAGTACTCCTCGGCGCTTTTGGGATCGAGCTCCAGGGCCTTTCGGTAGAGCTCCATGGCGCCGTCCAGGCGCTTTTTATGGAAGAAGATGTCGCCAAGGTAGGAGTAGGCCAGACGGTTCTCCGGGTTCTTCTTGAGTTCTTCCTGAAGAAGGATTTCCGCCATCTCGAACTTGCGTTCGTAGAAGTAGGCGGTGGCCTTCTTGAAGCCGTCGTCCTCCGCCGCGTCCTTCGCCTTCGCCCTGGTCTGCGCCTGGGCCGACCCCGCGCAGAGCGCGAGGGCCGCGATAAGGAGTATGGTCTTTATGCCTCTCATCGTGCCGCTTCCCTGTACATCTATCGTCATGAAGGGCGCCCGACCTGAACATCCGCGCGGCGGAAGCCCCCGTATCCGGTTAAAGATACTATACTGCACGGATCGTTTCACCTGTAAATTGAAAAAAATGGGGCTTGATGGGGACAGCCGTTCAGCCGCCGGCGCCCGCGAAATGCGCGTGGAGCATCGCGCCGTACATTTCCGCGCCGAAGGCGTCGGCCAGCGCGTCCATGCGGGCCAGCCGCGAGGCCTTCGCGCGGAGAAGGCCGCCGAACGCCGCGCGCCAGGACTCGTCGTACGAGCGCGGGGTATCGTCGATGAGACTGTCCGCCGCGCACCGCGCGCCCGCGAGCGCGTAGCGGATACCCTCGCCGGTGAGCGGATCAACATGGGCCGCGGCGTCCCCCACAAGGAGCCAGTCGTCGCCGGCGCAGGGCAGGTCGAAGAAGGCCGGGTCGCGCACCGAGGGGATGAGGGCCGCGTAGCGCGAGACGGCGCGCGCGGAAGGGTGTTCGCGGGCCAGAAAGTCGTTCAGGCGGGCGAAGAGCGCGGTTACGCCGAGATCGCCCATGCGTGAAAGGATACCGGCGCTCTGCCGCGTTCCGCGGTCGAAAAGCCACAGGTAGCCCCTGAGGTCTTCACAGCGTATGAGCGGATGCTCCGGCCGCGCGCCTTCGACGGTATAGCCGCAGCACAGGGAGCGGTGCGGGCGCGGGATGGGGGCGGCGACGCGCGCGCGCACCATGCTCCGGACTCCGTCGGCGCCCGCAACGAGGCGCGCCGCGTACGCGCTTTCGCCCGTGCCGAGCGACCAGCCCGTTTTTCCCCGGTCGAGGCGTACAATCCGCCCGCTGACGAAGCGGGCGCCGCACCGGACGGCGCGGTCGATAAGGTATTCGCCCAGGTCGCGCCGGGAGAGAACGGGAAAGGGGCGCTCCGACGGCCGAATCGCCTCGTTGGACCGGGGACCGGTACAGCGCAGCGCGGTCGAGAAACATACCGGGCGGGGGTACTCCCTGGAAAAGCCGAATTCCTCGAACGCGCCGGGGCCGAGCATCCCGCCGCAGGGCTTTTCCCACGGGGCGCGGTGGTCGAAGAGCAGCACCCGCATGCCCGCGGCGGCGCACCCGGCGGCGAGAACGGCGCCGGCAGGGCCCGCGCCGACGATGGCGATGTCGATGTATTGCATAGTGGACAGTATAAAAGCCAAGACCAAGATAATAATTACCCAACAATCGAATGAAGGAAATCTTATTATAGGCAATGGATGATGGAATTTGTTGTTGACTTTATGGCAATTAAAAATTTTAGATAATACGTAATAAATTAAACTGCCAGGGGGAGATATGAGTCAAGCTGCTTCGCAAATAAAAGCGGTTCATGCGTCGATTGAGGATAGAAGTTTTATCTCTTTTGTCGAGGCTTGCGCAGACAAAAAGAATGGATTAAAATTAGCGACCGAGTTTTATAAAACGATTAAAAACACTGATGTGCAGGGATTAGAAGATTGGTTTTCATTAAAAGGATTTGTTATATCGAAGGAAGAATGCAGATATTTATTTGAGCGTAAAGACTTATTAGCTGATTTTCGGATTAACATTATGAACGAAGGCTATTGATAGATGTTAGCTTCAGGGCAAGAAGCTTCATTCTTAAATATTATTAAGTAGACCATGATTAGATTTGATTATGGTAATATTAGCGAGTCCTAATTGGAGGGTTTATGGCGGATTTTATCGATTTAGTCGTTAAAATTTCCACTGACGAGGATGCATCTATAGCCAAAGATTTTAAGGATGTTTTGATTCGGGCTAAAAATGTTGAGGAGTTGGCAAACTGGTTTAAAGCCGGTGGTTATGATTTAACAAATGAGGATGTATCCAAGATTTTTAAGCAGAAAGATGTTATTGCTAAATTGGATACCACTTTACGACAATATTAAAATTGTCAGTTGTCCATTGAGGATCAAAGGATGACCTGCGGCTATTTACAATGATATCGATGGTCATCGGTTTTTTATTGCTGATTGTTTGTGGGCCAATTGAGTTATGGGCATTTGATAAATCAGCAAAAGATGTAGTTGCTATTGATAGCAACTATGCATTTATTGAGATGTCGGATAAATGGGATTTTACAACCCAAGATGATTATAATTATATAGAAAATGCTATTGATGCAACCGAGTGGGATCAGATATATTCGCATGTCCCATGGACATATTTGCCACGATACAGAAGTTATCGTGGTAACGTGATCTACAGGAAGAAAATAGAGATAAAAAACAAAGAAACAATAAATTATGCCCTTTTTGTGCCCCTCCATTATCGAGGGGCACAATTCTATTTAAACGGAAAGATGTTTCATGAGTCACGGCCATTCAATGAAGAGGGGATATCTCCTCCCATTCTAGGCAAGCCTGAGCTAATTCCCATCAATTCAAATCTTCTCTTCTCTGGAATCAATTCTTTAACCATACGTACAGGCTCTCTTAATAATGTTGGTGGTTTCTTGGGGACAATTCGCTTTGGGAATTATCAACTCTTGCAGAAGAAGGCCGTACAATTCTATCTCTATTATGCGGCATTGGCGGCAATAAACATATTTCTTGCGATGTACTTTTTTTACTTATACTTTAACAGAAGAATAGAGAAGTATTACTTATATTTCTCAATTTTAGCTTTATCAATAGGTCTTTTTATCATTGGCTATAAAGGAATTGTTCTATGGATTGTCGATTTGCAGTTTGCTTACTATTTTACAACTTATTTTGGCGCTTTTTTTGCTACATTGATGATGGTGTTATTTTTAAATTCGTTTCTTTCCGTTCATAGTAGAATATGGAATGTTTTTTTTATTTCAGGGATAATATTCTTTTCATTGTGTTTTATAATTGAATACCTGTTAACGCAAAAGGTAGAAATATTTGTTACATATCTATATAATTTATTTTTAATGTTATCTGGCATCGCTATAATTTATGGAAGCATTCGCGCCTATATGGCAATTCGTCTTGATACTCAATATGCTAAACCGATTTTTATTGGAGTCTTCCTGTTTTTGGTAACCCATCTTATAAGTATCTTCTCTTTTTTGGATATCCTGCCTCTCCCGGAATTAACGGCTGAGGGGTTTTTTATAATGGCAAATATATTCGCGTATGTGCTTGCTTCGCGTTACTCACAGGTCCACACCGCCCTCGAGAAAGCGCACGACGACCTCCTCGTCATCGACAAAATGAAGGACGAGTTTCTGGCCACCACCTCGCACGAGCTGCGCACGCCCCTGCACGCCATTTCGGGCATGGCGGAGATCATGGAGACCAGCCCGGACGAGCCGCCCACCGAAAAGCAGAGGGAGGGCCTCTCCATCATCCGCCGGAGCGCCGACCGCCTGGCGCGCCTTGTGGACGACATTCTGGATTTCAGCAGGCTCCGGGCCGGGCGGGTGGACCTGCTGGTGGAGGAGGTCGACATAGAGTCGCTCCTGAACGGCCTGGCCTCGCTCGCCGGCGTTCTGACGGGCGATAAACCGGTCACCGTGCGCGTCGAGGTGGGCGAAAACCTCCCGGTCATCGTGGGCGACCGGCACCGCATGGAACAGATACTGCTCAACCTTCTGGCCAACGCGGTCAAGTTCACCGACGAGGGCGAGGTGACGCTGACGGCGCACACCGAGGGCGAGGGCGTCAATATCGCGGTGCGCGACACCGGCTGCGGCATAGAATCCGAGGACATGGCGCACATCTGGAACCCGTACCGCCAGCTCGAAACGGCCGACACCAGGCGGCACGGCGGGGTGGGGCTGGGCCTCGCCATCACCCGCCAGCTTGTGGAGATGCACGGCGGGCGCATAAGCGCCGTCAGCGAGCCCTGCAAGGGGAGCCTTTTCACCGTATGGCTTCCGCCGTGCCCGCCTCCGGGCGCGGTGCCGCTGCGTCGCGACCAGATCGAGCCGGCCTGTCCGCCGCTCCCGGTACCGATTGTCGATGGCGGGGAGCATGACGACGGGGCGAAGCGGGACGCGGCGGTCCCGTTCAGGCGGCGCGCCGACACGCCGTCCGAGGTCCGCGTGCTGGTGGTCGACGACGACCCGGACAACCGCCGCATACTCATAGAGGTCCTCAGCCGGCACAGCTACCGGGTGCGGGCCGTAGGCGACGGCCCGGGGGCCATGGAGGCCGTCGGCGAGGCGATGCCGCACGTGGTGTTGCTCGACATCATGCTTCCGGGCATGAGCGGCTTCGAGGTCGCCGCGAAGATACGCGAGACCTATCCCGACATCTACATCCCCATCATAATGGTAACCGCGCGAAGCGGCATGGAAGACATGGTGAAGGGCTTCGCGTTCGGCGGGAACGATTACATCGTTAAGCCCTTCAACTCGAACGAGGTGCTGGCGCGCGTGGAGAACCAGCTCGTTATAAGCAACATGATCTCCATGGAGAAGCGCGTGGAGACCTTCCTGGGAGGGGACACCGGCGCCGAGTACCGCTCGCTGGCGGAGAGGGCCGCCTCGCTCGACGAGGCGGTCCGGCGTCTCAGCGAATGGGAGTCGATAATCAGCAAGGACCTTGTCGTCGCCCGGGGCTTCCTCTCGCGCCTCATGCGCAGCGTGGTGGATACCTCCGCGGTGGAGTACGCGATCGACTACGATCCCCTCTTCGCCATCGGCGGCGACGTGTACGACGTGCACGAGTACACCCCGGGGAAGATACGCGTTTTTATGGGCGACGCCACCGGACACGGCATCCACGCCTCGCTGAACACCATCACCATCATGACCGAGTACGGACAGCTTCGGGGCGAGCTCGCCTCGCCTTCCGCCATGATCACCGCGCTCAACGAGCGCTTCTGCTCGCGCTTCTCGCATTACCGCATCGTATTCACCTGCTGTATCGCCGAGATCGACCTCTTTACGGGCTCGCTCCGCTTCGCCTCGGCCGGGCACCCCACGCAGTTCGCCGTGGCGGGAGGGAAAGTATGGGCGCTCAAGCCCGTGGGGCCCATAATCGGCTTCAGGAAGAACGTCATCTACAACGAGACCGTAATCGATTTCTGCCCGGGCTCGGTGCTTTTTCTCTATACCGACGGACTGCTCGACGAAGGCTTCCGGCAGTCGCCTTCGGTCTCGGGCGACAGCCGCGCCATGCACGGGGAGGAGTATCTGCGCTCCGTGCTGGAGGATCTGCCCGCGGGTTCTTCGCCGGCCGAAATGTGCGCCGCCGTGAAGAAGATGATGAAGGGGGAGAAGCGGCGCAAAGACCGCCTCACCGACGACGATATCAGCATGATCGTTCTGCGCAGGAAATAGGGGCGGGGGCCGGGGAGAAGGCGAATCGGCGTCTGTGCCGGGCAACCGGCCGGAACGGGGTGCATCGGTCGGCGTTCACTGGCGCGCAATGCGGCTCTTTTTGTCGACAAGGCTCCCGTTCACATATTTATGGATCAGGCTCGATACCAGTGTCTGGTATGGAATACCTTCTTCAATGGCCATCCTCTGGATCGATTCGAGATCTTTCCGGGAAATCCTGATATTGATCCTTTTGTCCTTGCGCAGATTCTCCTTCGCGTAGCGCATGTGTCGTTTCATTTCATTTTTAGGATGAGGGACTTCCACCCATTCGTCATTGTCGTATGAAGCCAGCATATCTTTTTCGTTCTTATCCAGTTTCGTCTTCATTTCGCTTCTCCAGGTACATTTTTGTCGCTTTGCGGCTTGGAATAATGGTTTTTAAAAATATTTCTTTTCCGGTTTCTACGAATGGGACCAAATACGCGTAATCGTTAATATCGACAATATACATTTTCTGTCCCGGATATTTGTCCGGTGAAGGATGTTGAATTATCGTCACAAGCTTTCCCTTGCTTATGTAATACAGCACATCCTCAAACGAAACCGCCCGCTCATTTTTCAGGGATTCGTTTTTTTCAATATCCCAGTAATATATTTTCATATTCGTGAATATAATACATTGTGTGCTTAATGTCAACAATATGTCGCAAAGAAACCGCGCATGAGAGCATACAGTATAGCTGTATCGGGTATTGAAAGGAGATGAGCGGAGACCCGATGATTCTCCACGATTGACAGCAGGGGCGCGAAAAGGTCGATTGGAATGCCTTAATAGAGGAGTTCCCGCCGTATCAGCCGAGAATGTCCAGCACCCTCACGCAATAGGGAGGCGATTCCATGGAGTCGCGGTACCACTCGGAGGGGCGGACCATGCCGGCCCGGCGGCAGAGCGCGGCGTGCCGGCACGCGGGACAGCGTTCGGCGTCGGGCCCCGTGAGCGCGCGATAGGACTCCGAGGCGAGCGTCGCGGCGAGCGATCCCGGCGCGAACGCGGCAAGGACCCGGCGCTCGGAATGCGCGGGGGTGATGGCGCCGTCCGCGAGCACCGTGAGGCGACCGGGCCTGAGAAGCGGCGGCGACGCGGGAAGCCAGGGGAGGCCCATGGCCGCGGCCGCCGCGCCGGCGAGCGGGTTTTCGAGCACGCGGAGGCGCAGGCCGTAGAGATTGAGCAGTGAGGCCGAGCGCACCAGCGCGATAAAATCGCCGGGGCCCAGGAGCTCGCCGTCGAGCGCGGAGGGTGCGCGAACCGTGCGGATGATCTGTATGAGCGTGAGGCTCTTTATCGGCGGGTATTCGCGAAAGAGCCCGTCGGCGAAGCGCGGGATCTCCGGCACGAGGCTTTTGCCGGCGCAGGCGAACACGTCCACGGACAGGCCCGCGTCGAGCGCGAGGGCGATGGCGCGCCGCGCCGAATCGGACGCGCCGTCGCCGCGCAGGCGGTCGTTGACCGCGGCGGGGCCCTGGAGGCTTATGGAAAGCGCCAGGCGTTCGCCGTAACGCGCGAGGGCCCGCGCGCGATCCGCGTCGAGCGGAGCGCCGGTCGTATTGATGTATACCGATTCGAATCCCATTCCGTAGGCCTCGTCGAGCAGCAGGGGCAGGCCTTCCCAGAGGAGCGGTTCGCCGCCGGTCAGGTGGAGGGTCCGGTAACCGGCGCCGCGCGCGTCGCGAAGCACCGAAAGCGCCGTTTCGAAGGGCATGTCCAGGTGGTCGTCCCCGCGCGCTCGGACGAAGCAGTGGGCGCAGGCGTTGCCGCAGCGGGTGGTGAGCTCGACGCTGATGTTTTCGCGCGCTGCGGCTTCGATCGTATGGTCGGGGCCGCCGGAGCGGGGAGCGCCGGTGTCGAGCGGAGCGGCGAGCGCGCGGTACTCTTCCGCGAGGCCGGCCATGCCGAGTC
>JAGODA010000059.1 GCA_017998475.1 Spirochaetota bacterium
TCAAATTTATTAAGTGTGTCAGAAATACCGACCCTGTCCCTCCCTCTCGAGATCACCCCCTCTCTTCGGACTAAAGATCCAACTGGCACGGAACTTGCTTTTCAATTGGGTACAGCAATAACCAGGTACATCCAGAATCATCTCTGGTTATTGGCCATCGTTCAAACATGACAGGTGCTGCACGACGGGATGTCTTACGAAGGGTACCAGATTGCCTCATTCTCCCGGTGCGTGCATCACAACAAAAAAATTGCTTTATGGAGGTATGGATGCGAAAATCTATGGCAGTCTTTCTGTGCGCCTTCATGGTCGTCGGCGCACTGCTTGCTCCCCGCTTCGCTTACGCCCAGGAGGAAACGCCTCTGGGGATTACCGCGGGCGTGGAATTCTGGAATAATTATTTCTGGAGGGGACTCGATTTTTTCGGCTCCGGGAACGGTGTCTTTTTCCCGTACGTCTATTTTGCACTGGGCAAAACCGGCCTCAGCCTGATGTACATGGGACAGTACGGATCGGAAACACTGGGTGACGGGACCGGCATGAATGACGCGGGTCGTGAGCAAGGCAATGTCGCCTATAACGGGGCACACTGGAATGTCGCGTACACGTACACTGTGGAGGGAGCACTATCGGTAGGGCTGAGCGGCTGGTATTACTGGTTTTACAACAGCGACGACAAGCTCGGTTATAAATGGGACTGGTATGAAGGCACCGTCTCGGCATCCATTCTGGCCCTTCCTCTGAATCCGACCATCTCGTACACCTATGACTATTTCGTTGACAAGGACGTTACGGTGAACGGCGAACGAGGGAAGAACCACTATGTCAAGCTCGCCCTGGGACATTCCTTCAAAATGACCGGCGGAAGCGCGCTCGCCCTGGGACTCTCCGCGGCCTATTTCGACTGGAACTCCATGGAGATGAAGGGAATCAGCGATATCGCGGCGATGGTGAAACTCTCCGCCAGTGCCGGGGGCGTGGCATTCAATGGGAGTCTTAATTTCGCCTACATCCCATCGGACGACTTCAACAATAACGCGTTCACGGGCAATGTGGAGGACCAGTACCGCTGGTGGGCGACTTTCGGTGCTTCGTATTCGCTGTAAACGCCCTCCGAAACCATGGTTTTGTCGCGCCTCTGCGCCCTAGAAAAATCCGGTGGCGCGGAAATATTAAAAGAAGGAGCGAAGCATGAACAGTAAAAATTTTGAGCCGCAGGAATCCATTCACGATGCATGCGGGATACTATCGGACCGCACTGTTTCCGGCAGTGAACTCGACCGCCGGGATTTTCTACGACAGATGGGGAAAAGCCTTGCCGTAGTCGCTTCTGTACCGCTCCTCGAGACAATGATGGGAAAGGCCGGTGCCGCGTTCGCCGCCGAGCCGGCGGGAAAACCCAGGGTCTCGAAATCCGGTTTTGCCGATGTGTACGCATTCAAATGCGGCATTCTTAAAACACAGACCCAGTACATGCTCAAGGACACCCGTGTCGGGACTCCAATGGACATTCCGGTGACCTTTTTCATGATCCGCCACGGTAAAGACTGGGTCGCGTTCGACACCGGCAACAATGCAATGGTCGCGAAGGATCCCGTGGGCTACTGGACCGCGCCCATCGTTAAGGCATACACCCCGGTCATGAAGGACTATGAGGAATTCAAAGTTCAGATAGACAAGGCTCTCGGCATTCGGCCGAAGGAGATAAAGGCTGTTGTTCTCAGCCACGGGCACCTTGACCATGCCGGCGCCATAGACAATTTTGTCGGCACAAATGTCCCCCTGTATTTCCAGAAAAAGGAACTCGCCACCATCAAGGATGAAATGGCGAAGAACAAGGCGACCGGAGTCACCACCGCGTATATTCCGGGTGACTTCGCCAAGATGAACAAGCTGAACATCAAGACTGTTGACGGGGTCTACGACCTTTTCGGCGACAAATCGGTCGTGCTTTTCCCGACCCCAGGGCACACCCCCGGCCACCAGTCCCTGATGGTCAAACAGAGCAACGGGACCATCGCCATCCTCTGCGCCGACGCCGAATACACCCTGGAGAACATGAACGATGCGATTCCTCCCGGACTGGCGTGGGATATCCCGCAGTCCAGCCAGGCGCTCAATATGTTCAAAGTGATGCAGTGGATGTCGTCGAATGTCGAAGTCGTTCCATCGCATGATCCGAAATACTGGAGCAACAAACCGCTGGCGCCGAAACTGTATGAACTGTAGGAGATAACGCCTGATATAATCCTCCACAATGGCGTGGAGACCTCTTGCGCTCCGCGCCGTTGTGCGCCTTTTCCCGGAAACGGGACAGGAAGTATACGCGAATCGAAATTTACGGCACATCCGGAAACCTGGCGACAAACACCGCCAGGTTTCCGGAAGTGCTGGAAAAGTCCCGTAAGGGGAATGGTGGGACAAAATCGAATAACAACGATCAGGAGGAAATCAATGAAAAACGATAGAATCGCCCTGAAGACGGCGGAGGAATATGAAGAGAGCCTCAGAAAGCTCAATCTCGTGGTCTATATGTTCGGGGAACGGGTGAAGAACGTGGTCGACGACCCGATAATCCGACCCTCGATGAACGCCGTGGCCATGACCTACAGGCTGGCGCACAAGCCCGAGCACGAGGACCTGATGACGGCGACTTCCCATATTACGGGAAGGAAAATCAACCGCTTCTGCCACATTCATCAGAGTACGGACGACCTCGTTAAAAAGAGCAAGATGGGCCGCCTGCTCGGCTCGCTCACCGGATGCTGTTTTCAGCGCTGCGTGGGAATGGACGCGTTAAACGCCCTGTCAATGGTCACTTACGATATCGACAAAAAATACTCAACTGAATACAACAGGCGCTTCCTTAACTATCTGCAGTACATTCAGGACAACGACCTGGTGTGCGACGGCGCAATGACCGACCCCAAAGGTAACAGATCTCTCGCCCCGCACCAGCAGATGGACCCCGATCTCTTCCTGCATGTCGTCGAGGAGAAGAAGGACGGCATCGTGGTGCGCGGCGCGAAGGCGCACCAGACCGGCGCGGTCAATTCTCACGAGATAATCGTGATGCCGACCATCTCGATGAGAGAGGAGGACAGGGATTTCGCGATATCCTTCGCCCTGCCCTCGGATGCGGAGGGAATCACCTATATCATGGGACGCCAGTCCTGTGACACGCGAAAGCTGGAGGATGGCAGCATCGACAGGGGCAACCAGTTCTTCGGAGGCCACGAGGCCCTTGTGGTGTTCGACAACGTGTTCGTCCCGTGGGAGCGGGTTTTCATGTACAAAGAATATGAATTTTCCGGACAACTCGTCGAACAATTCGCCTCATACCACCGCCAGAGCTACGCGTGCAAAGTCGGCGTGGGCGACGTGCTTATCGGCGCGGCACAGACCGCGGCCGAGTACAACGGCGCGGAGAAAGCCTCACACGTGAAGGACAAGATCATCGAGATGAACCACCTCAACGAAACCCTGTACTGCGGCTGTATCGCCTGCGCGGCGGAGGGACACAGGGAACCGTCCGGGACCTATTACGTCAACACCCTGCTCGCCAATGTTCACAAGCAGAACGTCACGCGATTCCCCTACGAGATCGCGCGCCTCGCGCAGGACATCGCCGGCGGCCTTATGGTGACACTCCCTTCAGAAAAGGACTTCAGGTCGCCTGTCGTGGGACAGTGGCTTGACAAGTATTACCGTGGCCGCGCCGACGTTCCGACCGAGGACCGATGCCGTATCCTCCGGCTTATTGAAAACATCACCATGGGCACCGCGGCGGTCGGCTACCTCACCGAATCCATGCACGGCGCCGGCTCGCCGCAGGCGCAGCGCATAATGATCGCCCGGCAGGTCAACCTCAAACAGAAACAGAAGGTCGCCAAGCAGCTCTGCGGCATCAAAGAGTGAACGCCATAGCACTGCGAATCGGCGTCAGGTACTGCGGCGGATGCACTCCTCGTTACGATCGCGTTGCGGCGGTCGAGTACATCCGCCGGAACCTGCCGCACGGCGTCGAGCTGGTGCGACGGGAAGACGATGCCGGCATGGTATTGATTGTGGCCGGCTGTAAAACGGCATGCGCCGACAGGACCGGTTTGGAGGGGAAAGTCGTCCAGGAACTTACCTCCGAAACTGATGCGATCACATTTATCGAGTATATTCGCCGGAACCGGAACAGTTGGGCCTCGGTACCGACGGGAAACGACTTGGAGGCGTAATGGACTGGAAACACACTTACAGCGAGAGACGTATGACCGCGGCCGAGGCGGTAAGAAAAATCAAATCCGGAGACCGCGTAGTCGTCGGTCACGCGAGCGGATCCCCGGAGGTCCTTCTCGGTGCGATGATGGAGAACCGCTCCGAGTACAAAGATGTGGAGATCGTCCATATGGTGGCGATGGGCCCCTCTGAATACTGCAAGGGGGAAAACGCCGGGCATTTCCTTCACAATTCCCTGTTCGCGGGAGCCACAAGCAGGGAGTCCATCAATGAGGGCCGGGCCGTTTTCACACCATGTCACTTCAGCCAGATTCCCAGGCTCTTCGCCGAAAAGAAACTTCCGGTGGACGTAACTCTCTGCATGCTTTCAACCCCTGACGAACACGGTTTCTGTTCCTACGGCATTTCGGTGGATTACACCAAACCCGCAGCCGAGAATTCGAAGATGATCATAGCCGAGGTCACACCCCACATGCCGCGCACCCTCGGCAACTCGTTTATACATGTCTCCAGGATCGACTGCATTGTTGAAACCGATTCAAAACCGATCGCTCTCACTCCGCCCAGAATAACGCCGAACGATGAAAAGATAGGGCAATACTGCGCCGAGCTGATCCGCGACGGCGACTGCCTGCAGCTCGGCATTGGAGCGGTGCCCGACGCGGTACTCTGCTTTTTGAAACACAAAAAAGACCTCGGCATCCACACCGAGATGTTCTCAGACGGTGTCGTGGACCTTGTCAATTCGGGGGTTATCACCTGCGCCCGCAAGAATTATCACCCGGGCAAGATGGTCGCCACGTTCTTTATGGGCAGCGAAAAACTATATCGCTTCGTGAACAACAATCCCATGGTGGAGATGTACCCCGTCGACTATACAAACAATCCGGCCATAATCGCCCGAAACGATAATATGGTTTCTATAAATTCCGCGCTCCAGGTCGATCTCCTCGGGCAGGCGGTATCAGATACGATCGGCTTTCGGCAGTTCAGCGGTTCCGGGGGACAGGGAGATTTTGTCCGCGGGGCGGCATGGTCGCGTGGCGGGCGGTCGATCCTGGCCTTCCACTCAACCGCATCGAACGGGAAGATTTCCAAGATCGTCCCGGTCATTGACGAAGGTGCGGTGGTAACGACACCCCGAACCGACGTCCACTACATCGTTACGGAATACGGTATCGCCGAGCTGTACGGAAAGACCGTTCGCCAGAGGGCGGAGTCGCTTATTTCCATAGCGCACCCGGACTTTCGGGAGGGCCTCGAGAAAAGCTTACGCGAACGCTACGGGCGGTAGGGTTGCATCGACCCGACGCCGCTGATGATCGATAGGGGTAAACATCACGCCGACCGTTATGATTGATAAAGGGCGGCCGGCGACAGCGCAGGAATGTCCGGGGAGCGGTCTCATCCACACGACCTGAAAGACATGATATACAGACTGGAGGAGGATTCCATATGAGTATCAAGAGAGAGTTCGGCGCGGTCCAGCCCGGCATACCACTGGGCCCGCTGACTCTAAGAGTGCCTTTCATTCACTACCGGTTTGAATGGGCCGATTTCGCGCAAGGTCTCCTGATGTGCACCGTCTGTCTCTCGATAATCACGGTGCTCACGGCCAAGCTCGGCATGTCGTTCGAGGTCGCTCTGGCCATTGTTATACTCAATGGCGCCCTGTACCTGGCCCATGTCACATTCGGGGACCCGGTGGTCCCCGGCTGGGTGACTCCCGCCATTCCGCTCCTCATCGCCTACTGCGAAACCTTCCCCATGGGTACCGAGCGGATGCAGGCCCTTATCGCATTCGAGATGACGTTCGGCCTGTTCTGTATCGTGCTGGGCCTCACGGGTATGGCGAAGCGTTTCATCGCCCTTATACCAAACGCGGTTCAATCGGCCATACTTATCGGCGCGGGCTTCGCCGCCGTGATGCTCATTTTCGACCCGGCGAAGCAGGGGATACGCAGCTTCAGCACCAGCCCGCTTACGATCAGCGTCTGCGTTGGGCTGGCCTTCTACCTCATTTTCTCCGAAAGCTTCAAGGCCTTCCGCCGAAAACACCGATGGGCTTACTATCTCGGCAACCTCGGCATGATGCCCGCGCTCGCGCTTGCGGTCATTCTGGGACCGCTCTTCGGAGAGATCCCCTGGCCGACCTACGACGGGAACTTTTTTACCTCTCCGGATTTCTCTACCCTCTGGAAAGAGTTCACCATCCTTGGATCCATTCCCTTTCCCCCTATGGAAATGTTCCTCTCGAGCTTACCAATGGTGATAAGCGCCTACATCGTGGTATTCGGTGATGTAATCCAGAGCCAGGCCCTGCTCGATGATGCCCAGAAATACCGGCCCGACGAGAACGTGAACTACAATCCGAACAGGTCCCATATCATTTTCGGAGGCCGCAACCTCGTGATGAGCGTAGCCGGCCCCGACATCTCCATGTGTGGCCCTCTCTGGGCAGCCATGCAGGTGGTGGTGTGCGAGCGATACAAGCACGGCCCCAGGGCGATGGAGTCGATCAACGGCGGCGCGGGCTCATTCCGCTGGGGTACCTTCGCCGGCTATTTCTTCGCCCCCATCGTCTCGACGGTAAAGCCGATTCTCGGTGTCGGTCTCGCCTCCACCATGCTGATTCAGGGATATGTCAGCGTCCGAGTTGGAGTGCTCAAATCACGCGCTTTCAACGACCTTGGAATCGCGGGTGTTGCCGGCGCGATTCTCGCGGTCAGGGGCGCCGCCTGGGGACTCTCCGCCGCGCTTATCCTGACTGCCCTGGTCTATATCAGCAGGAACTGGAGAAAGGCGTACGAACAGGAAGAACCGGTGTTCCCGTGCGATTCACCGGAATGTATCGCCCGGGAGGTCAGGGAGGCCATGGAAAAGTCCCACTGACAAATTGGCCTTCGCGGCACGGAAGGCATACAGCCCGACCGGCTTACTCAGCGCCATTATGTCTGTTACCCGATATATGAATGCCCCGGAAATCCTGCGCCGGGGCATTCATTTTTTATATGGACTTGACCGCGGGGATATGCAATCAATAATTACGGAGGACAGACATTGGCATATATCGAAGGTAATCCGTTAGGAGCGGGGGCCGGCACAAGGCGACTCGGCGTGCTCGCATTGTCGGCGGCACTCGTGGTGCTCCTGATCTTCATGTCCTCGCCCAAACAATGGAATCCGCTTTCAGGAATCGCGCTCGGCGCCGGCCTATTTTTTCTCATCGCATTTGTCTATTTTAAGCTGGATCCTTACTCCTGGAAAATACTTTTCGCCCGGGAAAAATATGTGCTGATAAACGACCTCGACAGACGCATCATCGAATCACTTGCAACTCTCGATGATTCGTATCTCGCGCTCATCAATACAACGATCGAGTTGTTCCGTGTAGACTATCTGGTCATGTCACGGAAGGGAATATACGTGCTCTCCAGGCTCGAAACAATGGATATAATCACATGTGTAAATGGTACTCTGATGGCGGAGACATTCGACCCCGGAACGGAAGTGTCACGCCTGTGGCAAACCTGCCATTTTCTCAGAATCCTTTTTAAGAAAACCTATAACGTCGACGTACTTCCGCATCCGGTCCTTGTGAGCCCGAGACACGAAACCGTAATAATCGATAACTGCGGCGACCTCACCGTGGCATCCTCCGAAGATATCGTGCCATTCCTACAAAACCATAATGGACAGCCGCTCCCAGAGGGTGTAGCGGAGAATTTTGCGCTATTTCTTAAAAAACGCTACGTGTCAGCATACTGATAATCTGAACCCATACCACGATTGAGAGGTATACTACCATGACGGCCGACACTTCACCCTCCCCCGGCGACACCGCACCCGATTTCATCCTTCCCGACAAGGACACCACGAACGTTTCCCTCTCCTCCCTGCGCGGGAATTGGGTCATACTGTACTTCTATCCCAAAGACAACACCGGCGCCTGCACCATGGAAGCCATAGATTTTACGGCACGCGTCGAAGAGCTCGCGCGCATGGGCGCCGTGGTGCTCGGGATAAGCCCCGATTCCCCCGAAAGCCATTGCCGGTTCCACGACAAGCACTCACTCGGAATCAGGCTTCTCAGTGACGGGAATCGGGAGGTCGCCAGGCGCTACGGCGCCTGGGGCGTCAAGATGATGTACGGCAAAGAGGTCACCGGAATAATACGAAGCACCTTTATCATCGACCCCGAGGGTGTGGTGCGTCATACGTGGCGGAAGGTCAAAGTCCCGGGGCATGCCGAGGAGGTGATCAGGAGGCTGGAGGAGCTTCTGTAACGCTCCGCGGGGCGTCTAACGCGACGCCCCGCGGCATGTGATCGATCAGATGTCTTTCAGCTTGACGTTCTTCTTGATGAGCTCGGCCAGAAGGTTTATGTTCGCCGTATTGTCCCTGGTGAGAAGCGGCTCCATCGCGTCGATCTGCCGCGCCACGTTGTAGATGTCGTCCGAGACCAGAAGGAGCGGTATGTTCATCTCCGACGACTTGGCGATGATGTTCGACGGCGGCAACAGGTTATTGGTCAGCAGCACGCCCGAGGTTTTCGTTTCGAGCGCCGTGATGATCATATCGCCGCGGTCCCCGGTTGTAACGATGAGCTTGTTCTCACGGTTGAAGAGCGGATTGCGCATCGCCTCGTTCGTCGACATGGCCCCCACGAAGATATTCCTCACGAAATTACTGAGTCCTCTCTCGCCGCTGATAACCTTGGCGAAGAGGTACTCGGAGAGGTAATCCATCGTGAACCCCGTCAGATCGCTCTCGTAGGGAATCACACCCAGGACTTTCACCCCAAGGTCGGTAATGCTCTTAAGATACGTGGCGTTGAAGTCCTCAAGATCGTGCACCTTGTTTACTATCACCCCGCGAAAGTCCACGCCCGCCATATCGACGCTTTTTTTCACGAAAGTGATATCGTCGACGATTGCGTCCTCGTTTCCGCTCGCTACAAGCAGGAGCTTGGCTTTAAGGTTTTTCGCGAGCGTGATGGCGTCGAGGTATACCGACACACCGTACTGGAGGTCGCGTCCCCCCTCTATGAACAGCATGTCCCTGCCCGTAGAGGCCTTGCTTACCATGTCCTCGAGCCTGCTCTTTATGGTTTCATCGCTGTACATGTAGCGCAGCTTGGAGTGCTCGAAACCGATCGTTACGTCCTCGGGATTGTCCTTCGCGTCGAGAACGTAGGTCAGCAGACCCGCGTCATAATCCCACGAGCGCTTCTTGCGGTATACCAGCCGGTCGCCAAGCGGTTTTATGTATCCGTACTTCTTTCCGAGCGCCCTGGCGAGACCCACCACCACGCTCGTCTTACCCGCGCTTCTTCTCGTTGACGCAATTACTAATCTGTCCATCGGCCCCTCCTGCGTGAGTTTATATTTAGTAATTCATCGCGCGCAATAATAGCTGAACATTACGCCCGCTTGGAGTGTCTACGGCGCACACTCCCAAATACATCTATCGTTATAATATAACGGCGACGCGAATCCCTGTAAAGTATAAATTTCTAGTTTTTTTTAAATAATAGGATTTTACCATTCATAAATGCCAAAAACAATTATGCACAATTGAACAGCAATTGGACATACTCCGCGGCATGAAAATGACAGTGATCCGATGACCCATTGCGCCCGGCCATGCGGGTATGCCTCACACAAACAAAAAGGACGGGGACCGATGGCCCCGCCCTTCCCTGTCGCCAGTTCCTCTCCGCGGCATGTTCCGGGCCGCGGACGCGTCGCGTTCAGACTTCCTTGATCTTCACGTTCTTCTTGATGAGCTCGGTCAACAGGTTGATGTTTTCCGTGTTGTCCCGGGTGAGAAGCGGCTCCATGGCATCGATCTGCCGCGCCACCTGGTAAGTATCCGAGGGAACCAGGAGAAGCGGGATATTCATCTCGGAAGCCTTCGAGATTATATTCGAGGGCGGAAGGATATTGTTGGTAAGCAGTATCCCTATGGTATTCTGATCGAGCGAAGCGAGCACCATATCGCTGCGGTCGCCGCTGGTCACGACCAGGCGGTTTTCCTTGTTGAAGAGGGGATTGCGCATCGCCTCGTTCGTCGACATGGCCCCCACGAAGATGGTCTTTACGACGTTATTGAGACCGCCCTCGCCCGCTATCACCTTGGCGAAGAGGCACTCCGAAAGATATCCAACGGTGAAATTCTTGAGATCGGGCTGCATTGGGACGATACCAAGCACCTTGACGCCGGTCTTCTCGATGGCGGGCAGATAGGTCGCGTTGAAGTCCTCGAGATCGTGCACCTTGTTGATGATGACGCCTCGGAAATCGACCTTTCCGAGTCCCACGTAATTCTTTATGAACATGATGTCGTCAACGATGGCGTCGTCGTTGCCGCTGACCACCACGATGAGCTTCCCGCCGATGTTCTGCGCGAGCGTCACCGCGTCGAGGTGCACCGAGACCCCGTACGAGAGGTCCTTGCCTCCCTCCACGAAAAGCACGTCCTTGTTCTTGCTGGTGTTGGCCACGAGCTCCTTGACCTTTTCCCCGATGCGCACTTCATCGTACATATAGCGCAGCTTGGAGTGCTCGAAACCGATGGTTATATCCTCCGGATTCTCGTGGAGGCCGAGCACCTGCGTAACGAGGGCGGCATCGTAGTCCCACAGCCTCTTTTTACGGTACAGCAGCCTGTCGCCGAAAGGCTTGATGTATCCGTATGTCTTTCCCATGGCCTTCGCCAGGCCCACTATTATGCTGGTCTTTCCGGCGCTCTCCCTTGACGATGAAATCACTATCTTGTCCATAGACCACCTCTTTTCTGTACGTTAAATTCAAAATAATTTCTATAAATCAATATTATCATCGAAATATAATATGTCAAGCTTTTACAGGCCCGTAACCTCGATACCTCCCCGTACGCGGCTCATTGATAAAACAGCCCTTCCCCCGATCGCGGGAGAAGGGCTGTGGCGAAACCGTGCGGCTGCGTTCTCCGTTTTCCGGTCGAACTACTTGGTGATCAGAATACGAACGTCAACCGCCTTGACTCCCTTGCCCTTCTCGTAGACAACGATCGGGTTGATCTCGATGTCGGTGACCCTGGGCACCTTGCGTATGATGGTCGCCGTCTTGATGACGGTGTCGACCACCACGTCTATGTCCTTCTGTTCCTCGCCGCGGGCGCCCAGCAGAAGCGCGTACGACCTGGTTTCGGATATCATCTTGAGCGCTTCGCCCTTATTGAGCGCGGCGGAGCGGAAGGCGACGTCTTTCATCACCTCAACGTAGATGCCGCCCATACCGGCCATAACGATGGGTCCCATCTGCGGGTCCTTGCGCGCGCCTATGATGATCTCGGTGCCCTTCTTGACCATTTCGCAGACCTCTATGCCGTCGATCACCGCGTCGGCCTTGTAGGCCTTGCAGTTGCGCATGATCGCTTCATAGGCGTCCACAACCTCGTCCTTGTTCTCGATGTTGAGGGCGACGCCGCCCGCGTCGCTCTTGTGGAGGATGTCGCGGGAAACGACCTTCATGACCACCGGGTAGCCTATTTTCTCCGCGCATTTGACGGCGTCGTCGATCGATTTCGCTATCGCCGCGCCGGGAATCATGATGCCGGCCGCCCTCATGACATCCTGTCCTTCGTTGGCAAGGAGGAAGGTGCGCCCGTCGGCGAGGGCCTTGTCGATGACCTTTTCGATCGCGCCGAGGTCTATCTTGGACTCGTTGATCGAATCGTCGCGGGTTTTGTTGTAATCATGGTGGCGGTACAGGGCCCCCATGCAGGAAATGGCGTCGTAGGGGTCGGCGTAAACGGGAACATTTTCCTTGTTCAGGGTGACGATCGCGTTCTCGACGGCCGATCCGCCCACGATCGCGTACACCACCGGGGTGCCGGTTTCCATGTGCTTCTTGTAGGTGTTGCGGATCATCGGCGCCAGGTTCTCGGAGTCGAAGGTCGCCGTCTCGCAGTAGAGCGCCATGGTGGCGTCCATCTTGTCGCTCACGGCCGGCGCCGAAAGCGCCAGGTCGTACGCGGCCGAATTGGCCCCGCCCGTAATGTCGATCGGGTTCTTGAGAGAACCGAACTCCGGCGTGGCGGGCGCGAAAACGTCTTTAAGAACGGTCTGGTCGTCATAGAGCTCGACACCGTATTTCTCGCACGCGTCGGTGGCCATAACGCCGATTCCGCCGCCGTTTGTCACGATAACGCCGCGGTTGCCCTTCGGTTCCGGCGCGTTGGAGAGGAACTTGCACCAGTTGAAGGCCTCCTGCAGGCTTTCCGCGCGGAGCGCCCCGCACTGCTTGAGAATGGCGTCCGTGATCTCATCGGCGCCGGCCAGGGAGCCGGTATGCGACGCGGCGGCCGCGGCGCCCCTTTTCGAACGGCCGGACTTAAGAACAACCACGGGTTTGATTTTCGTCGCGACCTTGAGCGCCTCGATAAAACGCTCTCCGCCCTTTATGCCTTCCACGTACATCAGAATGACTTTCGTCAGATCGCTCTTTACCACATACTCGAGGCAATCCGCCTCATCGATGTCGGCCTTGTTGCCGATCGAAACGATGGCCGAGAGGCCGATGTTGTTGACGGCGGTCTTCCCGATCATCGCGATGCCGAGCGCGCCGGACTGGGTGAGAATCGCCACGTGGCCGCGTGCGATTTCAGTGGCCGAGAACGTCGAATTGAAATTCGACGTCGCGGAGAACACGCCGAAAATGTTTGGGCCCAGTATGCGGGAACCTTTCGATTTCGCGTAATCGACGATCTTGTGCTCGAGCTCCACTTCACCGACCTCGGAGAATCCGGAGGTAATGATCTGGATATGCTTCACTCCCTTGTCGGCGCATTCCTTCACGGCGTCGAAGGCGAGCTTCGCCGGAACGATGATCGACGCGACATCAA
>JAGODA010000420.1 GCA_017998475.1 Spirochaetota bacterium
CGCTCGAGCCGCTCGCCTCACCCATCGACGAAAGCCGGTGCGGGTCGTGCTCGCTCTGCGTCGACGCCTGTCCGGCCGGCGCGGCAACCGGCGAGCCGTCGAGCGCAGGCATCCACCGGGACCGGTATTTCGACGCCTTCAAATGTCGCGATTACTGCCGCGGCATCTCGAAAGAACGGTTGAACCGCGCGATCAGCCTGTGCGGGAGATGCGTTTATATATGCCCGAAGGGGCGCGTACGGAAATCGTAAGCCGGCGGGTAGCATCTCCCGTCGCGGGCGGTCACACGAGCGATATTCATCCAGGGGCCGCATTGCATGCCGAACATACGGGTCTCACACCACCGAACCGGTTCTTCCCGTAAAATACTACCCTCAATCATTGACAACATCCGCCGTTAACCGTAGTATAAATGACCCTGTGTGAAATGCGAGGAGGGACCCCTGGAAGAACTGTTTTTTAAAATACCGCTCGCCGCGTTCAGCCTGGTCCTGTTCTACAAGCTTTTCGTTCGGCAAATATGGCAGATGATTCGTGATGACATCAACCTGAACAGGGCGAAAAAGGAGCTGCCGCTCCTGGCGAAGGAATTGAAACTCAACCACAGGAAAGGCGATTACTTCGGCTCTTACTACGGTCGCTGGAACAATCACGCGATCCGTATCGAGCCCAACAATTTCCACACGTCCATCGGCATCAAAACCACGGGCAACCCGCGGTTTTCCGCCGTTCACGAGGGGATAGCGGAATCGAAATTGGATATACCCTACCTCTTCCATCCTTTGAAGAAACTCATCATCGGGCTTATACCGGACTATCCCGCCGAGAAGAACGACAACCCCCGGTTTGATTTTGAAAACCGCCTGCTCGACAACTATTTCCAGGACAGGCGGATCCTCGGCCACGGGGGGCAGAAGAACGCCCGGCACCCGGAACTGCAAAAAGCCATGGTTCAATTTATAGAAAAGAACGGGAAAACAGTAAGAAATCTTAACATCGGTCAGGAGGTTTCGTGCTCTCTCTGGCGGGGGAGCGCGACGTTCAAGTCGCGATTATTTTCGGTGACAGCCGCTCAGGCCAGGCGGATGCTCGCCGAGATGCTCCCGATCGTCGAGGAGCTGGACCGGACCGTATGAAATCGTATACCGGCCCCGGAACGATACTCCTCTCCCTGCTCCTGCCGTGTGTTGGCCTCGCGGCCGGTATTTTCATGATGATTTATTTTTGTCTGTTTATCGACGCTGCCCGGAAAAGCGCGCACTGGCCGGTAGTGGAGGGACGCCTCATCAGCGGCCGGGTCGCCTCGTACAACAACTCCACAATCGGATCCAGGTACGGACGCTATGCCTACGGCACTTCGACGTCATACGGCCTCGTTGTGGAGTACTCCTATTCGATAAACGGAAACGACTATATCGGCCGCACATTTTCGCACGAGCTCAAATCGCGCGACCGCGAATACTGGGAGGAGAAGGCCCGGCACTATACCGCCGGCGCCCCGGTCAGTGTACACTATAATCCGGACGACCATTCCGATGCCGTGATCGAGACGGGAAAGTACGAGCTGTATTATATTTTTATCGTGATGGGCATGCTGCTGGCCGGATACGGCGGGTATGAATCGTTTCGCATTATGAGGAAGTCCTTTTTCGGTCGCACGCCCCGGGATTGAATCGACGGAGTCGTCGGGGCACAGACCTGTTCCGTTTGAAAGGCGGACCTGTCGCGTGCGACCTGATTCATCGCATAACCCGGCGATATCGCATACCGGACCGTCAGGGGCATATTTCAATACGATTCTCCCGGCGCACCATCGGTTCTCCGGGAGAGTCCGCGAGCACGTCACCCGTTCAATCCAATCCCGAGGCACTTCGTCATTTCGCCTTCGTCACGCCGAGGACAGTGTGCAGGTCGCCGAGATTCCGCCCGTTGACCACACGGACGTTCTCCACAACCACCTTCACGGAGTCGCTAAGGTCGATCGGATCGTCGAATCCTTTTTTTGCGCAGTCCAGGATGAACGGCCCGTCCGCGGTTTTAAGCGTTACATAGGCCTCGCCCGCCGCCGCGTCGTTGTAGATGTCGACGATCGCGCCTTCGACCAGCTTCTGCCCTTCGGCCAGGGCCGGACCTTCATTGCTCTTGCCGCAGCCGACAAGAGAAAACGCGAGCGCGAGGACCGCGACCGCCGCAAAGCTGAATGCTTTCTTCATAGTACCTCCCATTAATTGTTCGCAATAGGAGCCACTGTATACCGGTCCTTCAACCAATGGAAGCAAAAAGAACAGCGGTTAAACAGCGTGAGAGGAAAAACGGCTCCTCCCGGCGGAAGCCGGGAGGAGCGTGATATTACCTGAAGTTGTCTTTTATCTTGTTCAAATAGGTTTTGGATTCGGCATCCCTTTCAACGCCGGCCATGTCTCCATACTGCTTCACCAGCGCGCTTTTTAAAATGTTCTCTGCGAAATTACCGCCGGCTTTCGCACGGACCTCCGAAACCGCCTTCAGCATGGCCCGTTTCGCCGCCATATCCTTGTTGTTGCACGCGGCATCGACGATCTTTTTAATCGCGGTCCACTGCTCGGCGGGCTTGGATATCCCGTTAAGATGGGCCTGGGTCTGTCCGCTCGCGTTCTCGGTGGTGAACTTGCCGGCATCGGCGCGCCTGAAATACTGACCCGCAACGTCCTGGTTCCTGAGGGCCTCGTCAAGCGTGATCTTTACGGCGGGTGTGCTTTCCGCCGGGGCGGCGACGGGAATGAACGACCTCGACGTGGCGGCGTCGAAGAAGACCCACTCGGTATGCGCGCCGCTGTGGTCGGGCCTGAGCACCAGCTTGGTGCTGTTCTTCGCCGTAGG
>JAGODA010000421.1 GCA_017998475.1 Spirochaetota bacterium
GGTGTTGACGATCTCCCCGGTCGAGGCGACATAGCCCGAAAGCGACTGCTGGTTGATCGGAAGCCTGAATGTCGTATAGATGAGTTTCTGGCCCTCGGGCAGTTTTTTCTGAAGCGTATCGTTCTGTGAATAGCTGAAAACGAGGTGATCGCCGTCGCGGATGTAGATGGAGCCGGCGTCGGCGTTCACCGCTTTCCGCGCCTCGGTAAGTATCCTCTCGAGCAGGATGTCGAGGTCCTGGATGTCGTTGAGGTCGGATCCGATGCGGATGATATCGTCCAGCCTGCTTGCGCCTTTGCTCATACTCCCCCCGGGTGTGTTGCGGTTCCGGTTGCGGCACGGACCGAATGCGTGAAAAACAGGGAGTCCGTCCGATGCGCTTCGGAACGGCCCCGGCGCCCTCTGTGGCGCCACTTCCATTATCGGAAGCGTTATGGATGAAAATAAGGCGATGGGGGGCAAAAATCAACCTGAACGGCGAGTACCGGCATAATTAAATGAATTTTTTCCATAATAAACACGAAAATAATACTATACCGCGAAGCACACGTTTGCTATAGTATGCACCGGACTGTGCGGAGGTTCTAAACCGACGGCGCCCAAGAGGATCAATGAAGCTCGCACTGTGCTACTTCGATACCGCCGTCTCCAGGATGTTCGTGGAGAAAACGGATGAAAAGGGAGAAAAGACAGTCGTGCTGTCTTCACCCCATAATTTCGTGTATCGGGACGAAATCCTCGCCAAAATAATCAACGTGGAGGATCCCGTCGACGCCGAGCTCCAGATCGACAAAGGCTACTCCTTCCATGTTGTGGAGAAAAACCCCAACTTAAAAGCCGGAGAGGGCGTATATTACGACCAGTTCTCCTCAACGTACAAGGCATCGGGCTACGGGTTCGTCATCCTGGACCGCGTTACGCAGAAAGTCCGCCTCATCGCCCCCGTACAGATTTCCAAGGACAAGGTTCGCGCTTATTTTGTCACGTTCCCCACGAAGTTCATGAAACTGCCTTCGTACTCCGATATCGAGCACATCCTCCAGGAAAAGAAAATACTGGCGATTATGGACAAAGAGGCGATCGAGGAACAGCTTTCGAAGATCGACCTCGGCGAGCCGAGGGTAAACCGTGTTATGGTCGCCAGGGGCCGCGAGCCGGTCACCGGTTATGACGAGTATTTCGTTCCGCTCGTCAAGCTTGAGAAAAAGGCCGGCAAGGTGCTCGAGGACGGCCGGATAGATTTCAAGGAAATCGATTCGATCATCGAGATAAAACGCGGCCAGGAGATTCTCAGGAAGATCCCCGCGGTGAAACCGGAAGACGGCATGGACATCTACGGGGAGAAGGTGGACGCCGCCTTCGTGGTCAAGGAGGGATACAACAAGGGCGAGCATATCGTGGAGTCGATGGGGGATTCTTCGATATTCGTGTCGGACATCGACGGGTGCCTGAACGTCGAGGGTAAGAAGATTTCGGTGTCGCCGTTCGCGATTATAAAGGGGAATGTCGATTACGATTCGGGCAACATCGATTTCAACGGGTCGGTGCACGTGCTCGGTTCGGTGCTGCCGGGCTTCTCGGTGAAGGCGAAGGGCGATATCATCGTCGACAAGAACGTGGACGACGCCTATCTCGAGGCCGAAGGCGACGTTACGGTCAAACACGGAATTTCCGGAAAGGGGTCGATGAAAATCGTGGCCGGCGGAAGGGTGCGTTCGAAGTACATCCTCAATTCCACGGTCGAGGCGGTCAAAGAAATCGAGGTGGAGGACTCCATTATAAACAGCAAGGTGTTCTCGAACGATCGCATTTCGGTGACGGCCCGCAACGGGAAGATAATCGGAGGCGAAATAATCGCGCGCCATGAAATCGTGGTGAACGTGGCAGGCGTGCCCAAGGAGAACCTCACGAAGCTTACCGTCGGCGAGAGCCTGTTCGTGGAGAGGGAGCTCATCGAGATCCGGCGGGAAATTGATTCCGTAAAGCTGGTCGTTCAGGAAATAATGCGAAAGATCAAGGCCAGCTTCGGCGAGGGGCTTTTCGAGGATCCCAAGAAATTCCTCTCAATTCTTCCGCCCGTCAAGAAGAAGAACTGCCTGCTCATGCTGCAGGAGCTTACGGCGCACAATAAAGAGCTTGGCGAGATCAATAAAAAGCGCGTCGAGGTGGAGGCCAAGCTGAAGCTGGAGCGTGATCCGGTGGTCATCGTAACGGAAGAGGTCTATCCGGGCACCGTGATAAGCATCAAGAAGCGGAAGCGCCGCATCGAGGAAAAGCTCGTAAACGTGAAGTTCTACGAGGACCAGTCGGACAAGGAGATCCACTACACCGCCGCCGTGTAGGCTTCGATCACTCATACGGGCTTTCCGGGCCCCTTTCCCAATTATTGATTTGACAAAACCGCGCTCTCCTTTAAGACGGAGACTGATCTTTGATGTGGTGAAAGATACGGGACGCCGGACGGGGTTCCGCTGATGTAAAACTCTATTCAACCGGGGGGTCGCCATGGGAATGCCTGGCATCTGGGAACTGGTAATAATCTTCCTGATCGTTCTGCTTGTCTTCGGCGCGGGTAAGATACCCAAAATAGCGAAGGACGTGGGAAGCGGTATTCGCGAATTCAAGAAATCCATCACCGGCGAAAACGAAAGCGAAGATAAGAACAAGTAAGCGCGAATGAAAAACCATCGCGATTATCTTGATGAGGCGCTGAAGAGAAACGAGCGGGATGTGAAGCCCGAGGGGGATACGCTCGAATTTTACAGGGCCATATACGGGTATCAGGCCAGCCGGTTCGCGGCGTACCGCGCGCTCGGGCTGGACGCCGGCTGGATTCGGCCGGGGGAAATGC
>JAGODA010000422.1 GCA_017998475.1 Spirochaetota bacterium
GCTCCATGCCGAGCGAGCGCGCGAGTGCCCCGCCGGATTCGTCGTGGCGCTCCTTCGTCTCGAGCGCGCGGGTCTTGGTGATGTCGTGCATGAGGGCGGCGGCGACCACGAGGGGGCGCTCGACATCGTCCGGGTCGATGAGATCATCGACTATCGCGGCGGCGACGCGCATCACCGCCTCGGAATGGGCCACGATGTTGGGGAGCATGCCGTGCTCCTCGATGAGCGCGCGGCACTCCGTCTCGGAGGGGACGCGGTCGCTCGCGGGCTGTCGTTCGGTTTTCATCGGTGTTCACCTGTCGTACGGGTGCGGCCCGCGGGACGGCGCGAGCAAAGCGGCAGGCGTTCCGGCGGACGGATGGATCAGGAGGCCTGCAGCACCGCGCGCGGTTCGTCCGCGGAAGGGGAGTAACCTGCGCCGGACTCTACGATCACACCGGCGATTGCGGGCGTCTCGGCGAGTCCCGCGAGAATAAAGCCGGGGACGGCGCCGAGCGCCATGTAGCGCTCCCTGGTTTCGGCCGGAAGGTGTCTGAAATCGCGGACTCTCCCCCTGCACGCGGCGCATCCGCACCTGCAGTTCATCTCCCAGAAATCCTCGTCCATCGAGGTGGAATAGTCAAAGGTTATTTCCTCCCCCGCGCGGATCGGCCGGATGGCGAACAGGTAGGCCCGGCCGTCGTCCACCCGGAAGCCGCAGTTGGGGTCGCAGGAGTGGTTGATGAAGTTGTCGGCCGTTGCCGTGGGCCCCAGGAAGACGGAGCGGTCGATCTGCAGAAAATGGTTGTTCTCGGGTACGACGAGGCCCATGTACTCCTCGCGGCTGAAGCGCTCGCCGCCGAATTCTATTATAAACGAGCCCGCCGTGAAGTCCCTCACCGCGAAGACCGAGCGGCCGCGCGGGGTCTCTCCTATCACGAGGCCCTCTCCCGAAGCGATTGATCCTTCCTCCATACGGTGGACGACGCCACCCCTCCTTGAACTCTGGCATGGTCCGGAGCGCCCGGCGCGCGTTTCGCATCCCCCCGAACGGCGGGGAGGGGATGATGGGAACGCTCCCGGCATACAAGAGCGCTCTCCCCCGTTACATGGAAAAGAGCGCTCGTGAACGCGTACCGGCTGATTGACAGAGTGTAAAGGAGGAACGCGCACGAGTTTTGTCAATGCTATTTCAAACGCTTTTCCGGTTTCCGGAAATAAATTGAAAAGCGGAGCGAATAAAGAAGGGCGGCCGCTCAGCCGCCCTCATTACTTCCCTGAGACCGGGGATTACAGCATGATGTGTTTAGCCAGGAAGTGCTCGTTCAGTGTGTCCAGGACGGGCTCGTCCAGCTCGTTGAAGATGGTCTCCGCCCTGCGGTAGTAATCACAGCGATCGTCGATGCAGAAAGAAGCCGCTACATTTTTCATGACTTTCCTCCTCGTATATGTAATCACTGCCTTTTTTTCATTACATCCCGGGAATTCGAAGGCCCTTCCCGAACGGTTCCGGGAGGTCCTTCATCAGCCCCGGGGCACGGCATACATTTTATTATTAACACCGCGTCATCCTTTCAGGGAATCGGCAGTGGGATATTCATCAAAACGTCTAATAATTAAGTATATAATGAAATTCAAAAATGTCAAGGCCTAGAAAAAATAATTGCAAAATTTGCGGTAATAAGAACAAATATTTTTCATGCAACCTATTCGTTTGTTGACATCCCCGGCGCTCTTCCGCTCCCGGGTTATTCCCAACCGGCTCGCGGCCCAGGCAATGGAGATCAATTCCGCGGATCCCGGCGGCGCGGTGAGCGAGTCCCTTCTCGAACGCTACCGTTCGCTCGCGGCCGGGGGTTGGGGTATCGTCATCGTCGAAGCGGTTTCCGTTACCGCCGAATCGCTCGCCCGCGTGCGCGGCCTGGTGCTCGACAGGGGCACCATCGACGGCTTCAGCCGCCTGGTGGGTTCGTTCAGGGAGGTCAATCCCGATTCGCTCTTTATCATTCAGCTCACGCATGCCGGTCGTTTCGCGGGGAGCTTCTCGCGACCGGTGAGCGCCTGCGGCGACGAGACCGTTCCACGGCTTTCCACGGCCGAACTCGACGCGGTCCGGAACCTACACGGCGAGGCGGCGCTTCTGGCCGCGCGCGCCGGCTTCGACGGGGCGGAAATCAAGGCCTGCCACGGCTATCTGGGCGGGGAGCTCATGCGTCCTCTGAACGCCCGTGACGACGCCTACGGCGGGAGCGCAGCCAACCGCGCGCGCCTGGTCGCCGCGGCCGTCGCCGACGCGAAAGCGGCGCGGCCGGGCTTTCTCGCCGGGGTGCGCGTCTCGCTGTACGAGGGACTGCGCGGCGGCTGCGGCACCGCCGGGCCGGAGGGGCTCATGGAAGACCTGGCCGACATGCGCGCGGTACTCGCCGAAGTCGTCGGCGCGGGCGCCGATTATCTCAACGTGTCCGCGGGCGTTCCCGCGCTCACGCCGCACCTCACGCGCCCGGTGAAGGGGAACGCTTTCGATCTCTACCACCACTTCCGCTACGCGCGCACGGTCAAACAGTGGTTTCCGGACATGCCCGTCATCGGCTCGGCCTATTCTTCAGGCGGCGCTTCCGCCGCCGCGCTCGCCGGGGAGAACATCGCCGCGGAATCCGTTGACATCGCCGGCTTCGGGCGGCAGAATCTGGCCGACCCGCTCTTTCCCCGCAAGCTTGCGGAAAACCCGGATTCGATCGATCACTGCACGCTCTGCGGCGGCTGCTCGCGCCTTCTAAAAAACCAGGAGCCCGTACGCTGCACCACCTACCCGCGCGGAGGCCCGGGCGCATGACGCCGAAACGCCCCCGGCGGCTCGACGACATCGCG
>JAGODA010000060.1 GCA_017998475.1 Spirochaetota bacterium
GCCGCTGCTGGCGATGCGCAAGGGCTTCGACCAGTACGTGAACATTCGCCCCGCCGTTCTCTACGAGGGCGTCGACTGCCCGCTCAAGAACGTCGCGCCGGGCGAGATCGATATGGTCGTGATCCGTGAGAACACCGAGGGCGAATACACCAGCCTGGGCGGCCGCCATTACGTGGGGACCCCGCACGAGGCGGCCATGCAGGTGAATTACTTCACGCGCATGGGGACGGAGCGCATCATCCGCTACGCCTTCGAGACGGCCCGCAAGCGCGAACGCCGGCACGTGACGAGCATCACCAAGTCCAACGCGCTCAAGTTCAGCATGGTTTTCTGGGACGCCGTGCTCGCCGACGTGGCGAAGGACTATCCCGACGTGACATGCAGCCCGATGCTGGTGGACGCCGCCGCGATGAACTTCGTGCGCTCGCCGCGCATGTTCGACGTTGTCGTGAGCTCCAACCTCTTCGGGGATATCCTCACCGACATCGCCGCCATCATAGTCGGAGGGATGGGTTTCGCCGGGAGCGCCAATATCAATCCAACACGCAGGTACCCGTCCATGTTCGAACCGGTTCACGGCTCCGCGCCCGACATTGCCGGCACCGGAAAAGCCAATCCGATCGCGGCGATCCTCTCGGCCGCGATGATGTGCGAATTCCTGGGCGAGGTGGACCTCGCCGGGCGAGTACGCGGCGCAGTGAGGGCCCATCTTGCCGGTGGCAAGGTGCGCACGCCCGACAGGGGCGGCGCCGATTCAACCTCGGCCGTCGGCGATGATATAGTAAAAAAACTCCAGGGGTGACGCCGTGGACTATTCTGAATATGCCGGAAAAGGCTGTACGGTGAAGGATTATCACTTCACCGTCTCGGACGGAGTGGCGCTCAAGATAATAGACTTCATCCCGAAGCGCGACAACGACAGGCGGCCGGTGATTTTTTTCGTTGCCGGATGGATATCGGCGATATCCGGGTGGAAGGGCGTCCTCAAAATCATCAGCGCCGAGTACCGCACCATCTATCTCGAAACGCGGGAAAAACAGTCCTCGATCGTGCCGCGAAACAGGAAGGTGAGCTTCGCTATGGACCGGCTTTCCGCGGACATACGGGAAGCGGTCGAAAAGCTCGTTCCGGCGCGCCGCGGCTTCGTGATGGCCGGAAGCTCTCTCGGCGCCACCGCGATCCTCGAATACCTGGCGCAGGAGGGAAGAAAACCTCTCTGCGCCGTGCTCGTGGGGCCCAACGCCGAGTTCCGTTTCCCCAGGTTTCTGGGGCGCGTCATCCCGGCCTTCCCTCCGTCATTCTACCTGGTCTTCAAGCCGGTGGTCAAATGGTACCTGCGCAACTTCCGGCTTGATAAAAAAAACGAACAGGAGCAGGTTAAAAAATACGAGGCGACGCTGGACGCCGCCGACCCCTACAAGCTGAAATATAACGCGATAGCGATCAGGAATTATTCGATATGGCACATACTCTCCGCGGTCACGACACCGGTACTGGTGATCGGGGCCGCGCTGGACAGGCTGCACGGAAACGAGGCACTGAAGAAGATGGTGGACACCCTTCCGCGCTCGGGTTACCGCGAGCTCGCCAGCAACAAGGAAACACACAGCGAAAAGGCCGGCGAGCTAATCGTTGAATTCGTCGAAAGACGCGACTACCTGGAGCTCTAGGAACGCCGGCGGGTGTAAATTACTTGCTCTTTCCGCGGCCGGGGCATATTTTGTATGTACGCTCGGCATGTCCCGGCGAGGGAGGGGCCATGATGTCATTATGCAGGGTGGATGTAGTCAACGTCTTTCTCGACCAGAATTCGGGATCACCCGTGGTGCTGCTTCAGGCGAGGGACTCGGGGGACGTTCTCCCCATCCTGGTGGCTCCGCTCGAGGCCAGTCTCATCGCCATCGAGATAGAAGGCAAAAAGCCGGTGCGCCCCCTCACCCACGACCTTCTGGCAAGCACAATACACAGCCTCTCCTGGCAGGTGGAATCTATCGTCGTGGAGGATTTAAAAGACAACATCTTCTACGCGAAAATTACGCTCGAGCGGGAGGGCGAGCGCATCGAGATAGACAGCAGGCCGAGCGACGCGATCGCGCTTGCGCTTCGCACGAAGTCGCCGATGTTCGTGCGAAAAAAAGTGTTCGGGCTCTCGATGGGCCTGGACCGCGCCGCGCACACGTATGACGCCGACACGCTGAAAGAGATGCTCGAGAACATCGACATAGACGACGTTGACGGCAAGATCATGTGATGAACATCCCGGACCGGCCCCCTGACGGCGCGGCCGCGTTCGATTCCACCGGTTTTTCCGGAAACCCAGTTATAGTTCCGCGGAGGATGCAATGTCAACCGGCACCCTGACGACCGGGAAGAACATCGCCCGGATGCACGATATCATACGCGAGCTGACGGAAATCGAGACGCGGCTCGACTCGTTCATCGACGTGACCATGTGGATAAGCGATCCGCACGGCGCCGGCGACCGGTTCGTATCGATCCTTAAAGGACGTTTCGGACTCGTCTGGCGGATATGTTACGAGGCGCTCCCGAAAACTTTTTCGGACGAGAAGATAGAATACCTGGGACGCATCATACGCAAAGAAAAATATTTCCGGGCCGAGACCTACGCGATGGAGCGCCAGGACGTCATTTCCTCACTGGTGCGGATAATTCAGTACAGGGTCCAGAACGTCGCGGATTTCGACCTCATCCGAAACAATATAAACAGAGACCTCAAGCTGGTGCTCGAAAACCTCATCCTCAACTACCCGATCCCGAATATCATATACGAAAACGCACTCATCGCCGACCGGGTTATCTCGGCGCTGTGCAAGATCGTCAAGCAGGTGATACTGGGAAACCTCATCGTCCTGGGTGACATCTTCGACCGCGGTGACGAGCCGGACAAAATCGTGCGCATCCTCAACAGCCGCGAGATCAGTCCTTACGTGAAGCTCGTCTGGGGAAACCACGACATACTGTGGATGGGGGCCGCCGCGGGCAATCGTTCGATGATCGCCGAGGCCCTTCGAATAAGCGTGCGCTACGACAACCTCGATTTTCTCGGCCGGCTGGGAATCAACCTTGCGGGCCTCATAGGGCTCGCCGAACGGCTTTATCCCGGGGACGTCGGCGGCAACTTCAAGGCGAAAAAGGAGCTCTCACGCAGGCTTGAAAAGACTCTTGCAATGATCCAGTTCAAACTGGAGGAAAAAACCATACGCGACAACCCGGATTTCGGCATGGAATCCCGGCTGTGGCTGGACAGACTCGCGGACATGCTCAGGAAGGGGGACACCGCCGGACTCACCGACACGCACTTCCCGACGCTCGACCTCGACGACCCCCCGCGGCTCAGCGACGAGGAGGCCAGGGTCATCGACGACCTCGCCCGCCAGTTCACGGGAAGCGAGCGGCTGAAGTCGATCATGCGCTTTTTCTTCGACCGGGGCAGTATGTACCATATTAACAATTACATCCTCAACATACACGCGCTGATACCGAGCACCGCCAACGGCACCTTCGAGGAACTGCTCGGCAAACGCGGGAAGGACCTCTTCGACCATCTCCAGGAAATGATAAGGAACATCGGGGCGAACTACTTCGAGGGCAGGCCTCAGAACGAGCGCGAACTGGCCATAATGTTCTACCTGTGGTGCGGCCCGAAATCGCCGTTTTTCGGCAAGGACGCAATGAAGACCTTCGAACGCTATTTCTTCACCGATAAGGCCACCCATAAAGAAAAGCTCCTCTACTGGGGTGAAAATTTAAAAAAGCCGGAATTCATGGACCTCATCATGGGAGAGTTCGAGGTAAAGCGGATCGTCTATGGCCACACGCCGGTGGACTTCAAGAAAGGCGAGAAGATAGCGTCGGCCGACGGGCGCGCGATCAACATCGACGGCGGCTTTTCGGACGCTTACCTCAGCCGCGGGCACGCGCTCATCCACACTCCATACTCCATCTACGCGATCATCCTGCCGACCTCCCAGGAGATACGCGAGGCAAGGATAAAACGCGAGCCGGTCAAGCTCATGGTCGAAACCATCGATACCTTCGAAACGCCCCTTCGGGTAAGGGACACCTTCGCCGGCAGACAGCTTATGAAGAAGAGAAACATACTGCGCGAGGAGCTTGCCGGGTACCAGTCCGTCGAAGAGGGCGCCTGACGGAAATCCCGTTCATGCGATAACCTCCAGGCAGGTCCTGACGAAGTCGAACAGCGCGAGCGCGCGTTCTTTGTCGACCATGCTGATCTCGGCGTTTTTCGGGCTCGCGCCCTTCTGCACGAGGATCCCGTCATCGCCGAGCCTGCGGACGGCGTTTTCGTAGTTCGGCATGGAGAGCGATTCCGACAGGCGCACCTCCCCCGTATGGTACAGGCGCACTCCGGCCCTTCTAATATCCGCTATGAAGTCCTTTCTGCCGGTCTTCCGAACGCGCTGGTTGAGAATCGTGTGAAGAACGATGTAGTACGATTCGAAATACTCCTGTATTATCTTGGCGTGATATCTCAGAACATCGGCGCCGGCCTCGTCTACGGTTATCACGCCGTCCTCTCCGGCGATGATATTTTCCGCTCGAAGATGTTCGAACATGTCCCGGTCGAACGGCAGCCCGTCCTCTTCGGCCGCCGACGGAAAGACGAACTCGTGAGAGAAGAGATGCCTGAGCGTATGGCAGGTCTCTTTAACCGCGGAATAACCGGTGTCCGCTTTTTTCCGGGACACGAGTATGGCGACGGCGGCCATGCTGAGGGGCGCCAAATAATGGATGATGCTGTTCTTATAGAAGACTATCCGCGCCCTGTTGTCCTCCCGCAGCAGGTAAAAGTCCTTGACCACCTCCTTCTTCTTGCTCCCCTCGACGCGCAGTTCCTCGACTATCCTGTCCTCCATATAGGCGCCGATGACATAGTCCACGATCTCATCGAGATTGGACAGATCGTGCAGTGATTCCGACATCCGGATGCCGGCCGATGAGAAATATCGGTGTATCGCCGCGATCCTTTCCACGAGCATCTGGCGGGAGAACCCTTTCACCGCCGAGATGAGCATTGCGGCCGTTGTAAGCGCGAACGGCGTCACCACCGTCACCTCGTTGATACGCCGTATAACGGTATTCGCCACCTCGAGCGCGACGTTCTCCTTTTCGACCCCTCCCTCCCTGATCTCATTCAGGGTAAAAGGCGTGTTGAATGTAACATACACCCTGCCGTATTTCCGCTTCAGCAGTTTGCGGCTTTCCACCATCGCCGAAACCGATTCCGCGGTCTTTTCCCGGCCCTTAACCTCCGCGACGTAGCTCTGCTCCTCAAGTATACGGTCGTAATTGATCGAGACTGGCACGAACACAAGGTCCCTGTTGTATCCCTCGTCTATCGCGTCCATCAGGTAATTTAGGAAACCGAGCTTGGGCAGCGCGAGCTTCCCCGTACGGGTGCGCCCGCCCTCGATAAAGAACTCGATGCTGTAGCCCTCCGACACCAGGGTCTTGACATACTGCTTGAATATGACCGGATAGAGCTTCAGGCCCTTGAACGAGCGGCGCAGGAAGAAGGCGCCCGAATGCCTGAAAATAACGCCCATCGGCCAGAAGCTCAGATTAACCCCCGCGGCAATATGCGGCGGGAACATGTTATTCATGAATAAAATGAAGGAAATGATAAGGTAATCCATGTGGCTTTTATGGCACGGCGTAAAAACGAGCGGGCCCTTCTGGGCCGCTTCGCGAAGCATCTTTATGGATTCGGGATCGTACGATATGCCGTCGAATATCTTTCGAAGGAGCACGCTTACCGATTTGGCGAAATAGCTGGTGTATACCAGCGAATAGTCCGCCGCGATCTCGCGGTAGTACTTGTATGCCTTCTTGCGCAGTTTCCGCTCGGGAGTGCCGTCCTCGCGGGCGAGCCGCGCTATTTCGTCGAGCACGTTCCTGTGATAGAGCACCTTTTCCATCATCTCCTGCTGCGACTTGATGACGGGGCCGAGGGTGGTGCGCTTTTCGTGGTGGTAGATGCCGAGGAGTTTGTTGCGGATCTCGATGGCGATCTGCCGGGAATCGTCCGACCTGGAAGACGCGATCTCCTCCTGAAGGTTGAGAGGTGCGGTTATGCGAACGTAGGCGGGCATCGGGCTCTTGAGGGTCGCTATCCATCCCGAAATGAGCCCCTTGTCGCCGGTCGCCTTGGAGGTCAGGATGTCGCGGGGCGAAGTCCAGATGACGTTCTTGTTGCCGGTCCGCTCGGGGTTCCGATTCCAGAAGATCATCTGGGGCAGAAGGTATATCGGTGTTTCGATCCGCTTCTGTACTTCGATGAGGTGCAGTATCGAATCGTACTTGATCTCCATGTAGCGCTTGATGAAAAAGTGCCGCGACATGAGAGAGAGGATGATGCTCTTCCCGCCGGTGATGAGTTCCCTTACATGGTCGGTATCGAGGACGAACTTGTACTTTCTCCTCAATATTACCTGGTCCAGCAGCTTCACGATGCGCCTCCAGACGAAACCCGCGGGCTGCAGCATAAAAGGGTTGTACTCCAGCGAAAACACGGGAGGTTCGAATCCGTGACGCCTGAGGAGATTGTACAGTATGAGCAGTGAAATGTTCGAGCTGTGGAACGAGGTGTAAACGATATGCCTTTTCTCGGCCGAACACTCCTGGAGGGTTTTCAGACTCTCGGCGTCGAAATCGATATTGCGGAACACGACGCCGGTGACCTTTTCGACCAGCGGATTGAGCCTGTTGTATATTTCGCCGTCATACACATTCGAGGTGATTATCCCCGAATCGCCGCCATTCTTCATTGTCCTTCACTCCTGATCTCCCCGCCGCCTGCGACCCCGATGGTCCCATGAAGCGGGATTCCGAACGGACAAGGATCTTCACCACCGGACTTCGCCGATGGCGCGTATTTGGTTGATTGTACGTTTTTCCGATTAATGAGAATCAGTTATAGTTTCACCCTTCTGACCGATATGCAACGTGATATTGCATTCCATTCAGTAACTGACCTGCCGCAGGGAGGCCGGATGCAGGACAGGGCATGCGCCCGTCTACCGGAACCATTGCGGTATTCAGCCAGCCGTGTCCAAATATGGCAAGTAATTTTTACCGGTCATCCGTAACGGGGATAGTCCAGTTTTGATATACATAATACAACGCATATTCAGCTAAAAACCTATATCCAAACTTACAGGGCCCTGCCGTCGACCGAATTCCGGGACGTTCAACAATATTTCTGGTAAATATTCCCCGTTTGCCCAGCCGGCTCATCCACACCCCGATCCAGGAGAAAACCGTCGGAAAGCGGGAGCAAAATTGCGCGACTGGTTAAAAAAAACGATTGAAAAAAAACGCCGGGGCGGGAGTAAATACAATCAGATGGATATCGGGATGTAGCGCAGCCAGGTAGCGCGCTGCGTTCGGGACGCAGAAGCCGGGAGTTCAAATCTCCCCATCCCGACATCGTTCTTTTTAAATCCCCGGTGGTACTACAGACACAGCCGCCGGACGGCCGATATAAAAATAGACGAAATCGCGCATCCTTGCTGAAGATTCGCCCAGGATTCTCCGATATAGTAGTGACCGGGACTTCGGGACAATTATGCTTGAATTATCCTGATACTTATACTATATTCCAATCACTTCGGCGCGATCGGCTCCGAATGATGTGGTCGGCGAAGACTTTACCTCCTATCGCACCATTATTATCCGAGAGGGGATTCTCAAAAGGCCGGGAAAGCAAGATAAGCGATATGCTAGACACCAGAACCCCAGAGATATTCACTGTTTCGTTCCCGTCGCTGAAAGACTCCCGTAAGGGTATTGTCAACGCGGTAATCGAAAAAATACAGGACAGAGGCCTCTCGACCAGGCTTTCCCGGGACGAACTCTACCTCATCATCGACGAAGCCGTCACCAACGCCATGGAGCACGGCAATAAGTGGGACCCCGAAAAAATGGTGTTCATATCCGTTTCAAAAAATTCCCGTCACCTGAAAATCAGCGTAAGCGACGAGGGAAAGGGGTTCGCCTGCGGCCAGTGTGAAAACGCTTCCACCGATACGGGGCCGCTGACCCTCAGAGGGAGAGGCATTAAGATTATTCGCCAGTTCTGCAGTCCCCGCTGGAACGATCGTGGTAACTGCATAGAACTCATCATCGACCTGGCCTGAACCCCCCCATGAACCACTTTGTATCCGTTGCCGTCGCGGCATCCTTTATCTTTTTACCGGTCACACCGGGCCCCCTCCCCGCCCGCGGCGCGGCAATGCTTGAGGACACGGCGCGCGCCTTTAAGGAGATCCGCGAAACAATCAATGATATCCGCCACACGGCGGGCGGGATAGCGCGTTTTCTTGAAAGCGTATCATCGGTCGCAGGTACAATCGCCCGACTCATCGATCCGCGCGCGCTGGCGCTCCTCTTCTTTGTCCTGGTCTTTTCGGCCGGCTTCGCGGCCATAGGCATCCCCCGCGGCAGGGCTTCGTTTTTCATATCGCTCGCGCTGGTGGACGCCCTGTGGTTCGCATGGGGCAGAAGCATTAACGCGGAGTTGCCTTCCTACGCGCTGTCGATGGCGGGGGCCAACCTGTACCTGCTCGTGCCCTATTTCAGCTACCTTGTCCTCCGGCGCCGGGCCCTGCCCGCCGCCGGACGCGCCTTCGCGGCGCTTCGCCTGCGCCGCGCGGCGCGTAAACCGGCCGGGCGCGAAGAAATACGGCGACTGGCGCGACGCGTCGACGACGAAAGCCTCGGCCTTGTCGCCTCTCTTTCCCGCGACGCCGCCGCGTCCGCCGGGGAGGAGGCCGTCTCGATTTCCGAAGAGAGCAGGAAGCGCATCACGAACCTGCGGGATGCGCTCGACAGACTATCCCATACCGTACCGAAGGAATGACATGGAGATTACCCGAAGCGCAGCCAAGAATGTCGCGATTATCCATCTTTCCGGCCTGTTCGAGTATCACGACGAAGCGAAACTCCTCTCGGCGATGCGCCAGTCCGTCGGATCGCGCCCGGACATCGTCGCCATCGATCTGGCGGGCGTCGACAATCTCAACTCGGCCTGTATGGCCGCCCTGCTCAACATGCTCAAGATTTCGGACGAGGCCAGGATTCAGTTCATACTTTATGGAATGAACTCGCGCGTGCATATGCTGATAGAAAAGGTGTTCTCGCGCGATTACGTCCCCCTGCTCACGACCGAGGAGTTCACCGAGCGCTACCTGTAAATGCTCGAAGGGCGGCTCTGTCCCCGCGCGACCGAAGTATCATTCCTAAAAATTCGGTGGACATCTCCGTCGCGATTTGCTAAAAACCCCCTGCCGGATCATGATGATTCCCGCGCACGGCCAGACGGCCGCGACGCGCGCATATGCCGCCGCACGACGGCGCGAAACCGAACGACGCGATACCCGGAATGAAAGAGCTGAGACCATCCAATCGATCGAAAACAGGCGGCCCCGTCGTTCTCGTTATAATGGACGGGGTCGGCACAGGACGGCCGGACGCGACGAACGCGTTCTTCACGGCGCGGACCCCCTGCCTCGACGGTCTCATGTCATCCTGCCTGACGACGTCCCTCAAGGCCCACGGGACCGCCGTCGGGCTTCCCGGCGACGACGATATGGGCAATTCCGAGGTCGGCCACAACGCGCTCGGCGCGGGAAGGATCTTCGACCAGGGAGCCAAGCTGGTCAACTCGGCGGTGGCCTCCGGCTCGCTCTTCGGCTCGGAACTGTGGCGGCGGCTCGTCGCGAGGCCCGCGACCGGCGCCGCGACGTTTCATCTGATTGGTCTTCTGTCCGACGGCAACGTCCATTCTCACATCGACCATCTTTTCGCGCTCGTCTCGGCGTGTCGACGCGACGGGGTGCGAAGGCTCCGCGTGCACGCTCTGCTCGACGGGCGCGACGTACCCGAGACCTCGGCGCTCCTCTACGTCGACAGGCTCGAGGACTTCCTCGCCGGATTCGTTCGCGATGGGTTCGACTACCGCATCGCGTCGGGCGGCGGCAGGATGATTACCACGATGGACCGCTACGAGGCCGACTGGAGCATCGTGAAGAGGGGCTGGGAGGCGCACGTGCTCGGAACCGCCCGCTCGTTCGGGTCGGCGCGAGAGGCGATCGAGACCTTCCGGACCGAACAGCCGGGCATAACCGACCAGTACCTTCCCTCGTTTACCATCGCGGACCAATCAGGCAAAGCCGTCGGGCCCGTGATGGACGGCGACTCGGTGGTGCTTTTTAATTTCAGGGGCGACCGCGCCATACAGATCTCCCGCGCCTTCGACGACGACACGCTCGAAGCCTTCGACCGCGTGCGCCGTCCGGACGCGCTGTTCGCCGGTATGATGGAGTACGACGGCGACCTGAAAATCCCGCGCAACTACCTCGTAAGTCCGCCGGCGATCGAACATCCCATCAGCGAGTATCTCGCACGCGCCGGATGCCGCCAGTACGCGGTGTCCGAGACCCAGAAGTTCGGTCACGTCACCTATTTCTGGAACGGAAACCGCAGCGGGCGTTTCGACGAGCGGACCGAAACCTACGAGGAGATACCCTCCGACCGGGTTCAGTTCAACGAGCGTCCGTGGATGAAGGCCGCGGAAATCACCGACGCGACGCTCCGGGCGCTGAAGAGCGGCGATTACGACTTCCTCCGGCTCAACTACGCCAACGGCGACATGGTGGGACACACGGGCGATTTCAACGCCTCGGTCATCGCCGCCGAGACCGTGGACCTGTGCCTCGCCCGGCTGCTGCCGGCCGTACGCGCCGCCGGGGGTGTGGCGCTCATCACCGCCGACCACGGCAACCTTGACCAGATGTACGAACTGGCGCCGGACGGATCGATAAAGACGGACAAGGCGACCGGCGCCCCGCAGAACAAGACATCGCACACCCTCAATCCGGTACCTTTTATCATATACGACCCCGTTCCGGCGGGCCCGTATCGCCTGCGGCGCCTCCCGGATCCGCCGGGCCTGGCGAATGTCGCTTCCACCATACTGTATTTCCTGGGCTACGAGCCTCCGGACGACTACCTGCCCTCGCTCGTAGAGCCCGCATGAAAATCGCGTTCGCGACATCCGAGGCCTATCCCTTCGCAAAGACCGGCGGGCTCGCCGATGTCTCGAACGCCCTCCCCGCGGCGCTGGCGCGGCGGGGACACGACGTGCGCATATTCATGCCGCGCTACTACGTCGTCGACCGGGAGCGCTTCGGCCTGAAGATGGTCGGCGATCCCCTCGGCGTACCCCTGGGAGGGGGCGAGAAATGGGCGGCCATCCTCGAATCGCGCCACATTCCCGATGTCCCGGTGTATTTCATCGAACACGATCAGTATTTCGGGCGCGACGGTCTTTACGACGACGGCCATGCCGCCTATCCCGACAACGCCGAGCGCTTCATCTTTTTCTGCCACGGGGTGATGAGGGCCCTGCGCGACCTCGGCTTTTCCCCGGACATAATCCACTGTAACGACTGGCAGACGGGCCTCATTCCGGCGTACCGGAAAACGCTGTACGGCGACGATCCCTTTTTCCGCGGGAGCTCCGCGGTGATGACGGTGCATAACGCGGGCTACCAGGGGGTTTTCCCGGCGGAGAACTACCGTCTTACCGGACTGGACTGGAAACACTTCGCCGATGATGGGCTGGAATTTTTCAGTCAGATGAACTTCCTGAAAGGCGGCATCCTTTTCGCCGACGCGGTCACCACCGTGAGCAGAAAATACGCCGAGGAGCTCACCACCCCCGAGTTCGGGTACGACCTCACCGACGTCTTCCGACGGGTAAAGGGCCGCTTTCACGGGATAACAAACGGCGTCGATTACGGCAAGTGGAACCCGGAGACCGATCCGTTCCTCCCGGCGCGCTATTCGCGCGAAAATATGGACGGCAAGCGCGCGTGCAGAGAAGAGCTCCAGCGAAGGATGGGGATCGAGATCGATCCAGCGGCGCCCCTCGCAGGCTCCGTCTCACGCGTCACCTATCAGAAGGGAATGGATGTGCTCGCCGGCGCCCTGCGACCGCTCATGGCCGACGAGAACTTTCAGTTCGTACTGCTGGGACAGGGCGAGGACTGGATATTCCGCGCATTCGAGGAGCTGCGCCGCCTGTTCCCCGGACGGATCGGCGTCTTTCGCGGATACGACGAGGGCCTGTCGCACCTGGTCGAGGCGGGACTCGATATCTATCTCATGCCGTCCCGCTACGAGCCGTGCGGGCTCAACCAGATGTACAGCATGAAATACGGCACGATCCCCGTGGTGCGCGCCACCGGCGGCCTGGATGACACGATCGTCGAATGGGACGAAAGGAGCCTGCGCGGCAACGGGTTCAAGTTCGCGGAGCTTACCGAAAAGGCGCTGTACGAGAAGATGCGTTATGTTATACGCTGTTTCAACGACACCCGCGCCTGGAACACGCTCCGGAAAAACGCCATGGAATTCAGTTATTCCTGGGCCGACGCGGCGGTTGAATACGAGCGGCTGTACGAGTCGCTCCACACATCGGCGGGGGGGCGCGGAAAACGTCCCGCGAGACCCTGAAGCGCCCGGCATTCATCATTTTCCGACAAAGGAGGACGCACATGTCACGACGACCCGCATGGTGGCTCCCGGTGCTCGCCAGGATTTGGCCGATCACCTGGATGAGCGCGAAGGCCACGACATGGCCCGTGCTTGGAGGCCTCATCGCGCGCCTTACGCTTCCGCTCTTCAGCGGAAAGAACCTCGACGTGAGCTACATCCCCATCAACGAGACGCTCACGCCCCCGGGCAGCACCCCGCTCCCGGTCGCCGTGATGGAGGAGCTCATCCGCCGCTCCGCGCATCGCGTCATCATCGACAAGTGCACGTGCCGCGACGCGCGGCGATGCGAGGAACACCCCGTGGAGATGGGATGCACCCTGCTGGGGGAAGGGACGCGTG
>JAGODA010000061.1 GCA_017998475.1 Spirochaetota bacterium
GCTCCCTACTGTCCCAGGTATTTAACCCTGATCTTTTCGAGCTCCTCGGCCATCTTGTCGTCCAGGCCGTCCCCGCCGGCGTCGATCATTCGAAACAGCTGAATGGCGATGTTGAAGGCCGCGTCCAGCGGCACGGTGAGCTCGTCGGCCTTTTTGGATTTCGCGCCGGATGAAAAGACCGCGCGAACGTACTTTTCGAGCCAGATGAAGATGTCGTCGAGCTCGACGCGCTTCTGTCCTATGGCGCGTTCGAACTCGCCGAGGGTCGCCTCGAGATCACGCAGTGACTGTAACATTGCGGATGGTCCTCCTGTATGTGGTTCGATACACGGTGCCGCTTGCGCGGCGTACGGGCTATGACCGGATGCGCTGACGGGTATTATTTCTTCGACGCCTTAACCTCTCGCTCGTATCGCTCTTCCATCTCCTCGAGGCGGGTGTAGTAGTCCGGAATCTCCTCCAGGTGATCGGCCGCAATCTCGAGCGCGATGAGCCTGTTCGAGGTGTGCTCCAGCTCGATCTTGATGCCCAGGATGAGCTGGTCAAGATCATACCTCGTGATGTCCTTGCCGTCGGCGTAGCCTCCGGGAAGCCGGTCTTTAAACCGGTCGATATCCGCGCCGTGCTTATCGAGAATGGCCGTGCGGTATGCGCCCCACTTTTCCCCTTTCTGCGTGGCGGGCCTCTCCCCGCACGAAAGCGCCAAAAGCGCCGCGATACATATAACGATAATCGGCAGGGTTTTCATCATTATACCTCCGCTCCGATGCTGCTGGTGATGACGGTTGAGCGCGAGACACACCCGCCGTCACCGGACGCGAGTGTAGGGGGGGCGAAGCGTAAGAATCAAGCAGGAATTGATATGCCTCATCAGCGCGGGTCCCGAAGACCGGTGCTGTTCGGGTGACGCCGTTTTCTCACATCCCGAATGCCGCTACAGCCGCAGCTCGCGTTTTCTCCACAGCAGGTAGACCGCCGGATAGACCAGGAGCTCCAGTAAAAACGAGGTGGCGAGTCCGCCGACCATCGGAGCGGCGATCCGCTTCATCACGTCGGCACCGGTCCCCATTGACCACATGATCGGCATGAGGCCCATCATGGCCGAGGCGACCGTCATGATCTTCGGGCGTATGCGCTTGACCGCCCCATGCACTATGGCCTCCTCGAGCTCGGCGCGCGTGCGGAGCCTGCCGGCGCGCCGGGCCTCCTCGTACGAAAGGTCCAGGAAGAGGAGCATGAAGACGCCGGTCTCGGCGTCGAGGCCCATGAGCGCGATGATGCCCACCCAGGCCGCGATGGACACCTGGTAGCCGAGCAGGTACATCAGCCAGACCGCGCCGATCACCGAGAAGGGAACGGCGAGCATGACGATGCCGGTCTTCACCGCGGAGCGCGTGTTGAGGTACAGGAGCAGAAAGATGAGAAAGAGCGTGATGGGAATGACGACCGCGAGGCGCTCGCGGACCCGCTGCATGTTCTCGTACTGGCCGCTCCACACCAGCGAGTAGCCGGTGGGGAGCTTCACCGATTCCGAAACCAGCTTCTTCGCCTCGTCCACGTACGAGCCGATGTCGCGACCGGCGACGTCCACGTACACGTAGCCGGCGAGCATGCCGTTCTCGTCGCGTATCATCGAGGGGCCGTAGCTCAGCTTGAGATCGGCCAGTTCGCGCAGCGGTACGTGAACGCCCCCCTTCGTGGTGACGAGCACGCGTCCCATGCGCTCGAGGTCGCTCCGGAGCTCGCGCGGGTAGCGAAGGTTTATCGAATAGCGCTCGCGTCCCTCGATCGCGACCGAAAGGGTGTCGCCGCCGATCCCGTTCATCACCACGTCCTGGAGGTCGGCGATGGAAAGCCCGTAGCGCGCGAGCGAATCGCGCCTGGGCTCGATGTCCAGGTAGTAGCCGCCGCCCACGCGCTCGGCGAAGACGCTCCGCGTGCCGCGAAGGTTGTACAGCCTCTTCTCGATCGCCTCGCCGATGCGCTGGATCTCGCCCAGATCGGGCCCGAACACCTTTATTCCGATGGGTGTTCGAACGCCCGTGGTGAGCATGTCGATGCGCCCCTTGATGGGCATGGTCCAGGCGTTCGAGACGCCCGGTATGCGGAGGGCCGTGTCCATCTCGGCGATGAGCTCCTCGTACGAGATGCGGTCGTGCCACACGGGCCGGAGGATAGCTTTCAGCGGCTCCGGCGCCCACGAGGAATACCAGCGCTTCTTCTCGCGCCATTGCTCCTGCGGCTTCAGCACCACCGTCGTCTCCATCATCGAAAAGGGGGCGGGGTCGGTGGAGGTTTCGGCACGCCCGGCCTTGCCGTAGACGCTCTGCACCTCGGGGAAGGCGGCGAGCAGGCGGTCCTGCGTTACGAGCAGGCGATAGGTTTCGGTGACGGAGATGCCGGGAAGCGTTGTGGGCATGTAGAGGACCGTTCCCTCGTTGAGCGGCGGCATGAATTCGGAGCCCAGCTTGAAGTAGACGGGAATGGATACGGCCACCAGGAGAAAGGCGGTCCCGATGGTTTTAAGCGGGTGCGCGAGCACCCAGCGGCAGGGCCCCTCGTAAATTCGAAAGAGTATTTTACTGACGGGATGTTTATCCTCCGGGTAATAGGTCCCCACGAATACGGCGTTCATGGCGCCGGAAAGCCGGCGCGAGCGGAACCTGAACGGGTCGACGCGGGAGAAGAGCATGCGCACGGCCGGGTCGAGCGTAACGGCGAGGAGCGCCGCGAGAGCGATAGTGAACGTCTTGGTCCAGGCGAGCGGTGTGAAGAGGCGCCCCTCCTGGTCCACCAGTGTGAATATGGGGAGGAAGGAAACGGCGATTACCAGGAGCGAGAAGAAGACCGAGGGGCCCACCTCCATAAGCGCCTCGAGTCGCACCTCGTGGAAGTCGCCCTGCCTCCCGTTTTCCATCCACAGTTCGATCTTCTTGTACGCGTTCTCCACCTCGACGATCGCGCCGTCGACGAGCACGCCGATGGAGATGGCGATGCCCGCCAGGCTCATGATGTTCGAGGTGATGTTGGCGTGGAACATGGGAATGAATGCGAGCACCACCGCGACCGGAATCGTGATGATGGGCACCAGCGCCGAGGGTATGTGCCAGAGAAAGAGGAGGATGACCAGCGAGACTATGATCATCTCCATGATGAGCTCTTTTTTAAGCGTTTCGATTGAGCGAAGGATGAGGTCGGACCGGTCGTACACGGTGACGAGCTCCACTCCCTCCGGCAGGGATGGCTTCATCTCCTCCAGCTTCTCTTTCACGCGCTCGATGACGTTGAGCGCGTTCTCCTTGTGGCGGATGACGACGATCCCGCCGACCGTGTCGCCCATGCCATTATAATCGGCCACGCCGCGCCGAAGCTGCGGCCCGGTCGTAACCGTGGCGACGCTTCCCAAAAGCACCGGTGTTCCGCCCGGGGAGGCCTTTACGGCCACGCGCGCGAGCTCGTCCGCGCTCTTCACGTAGCCCCTGGCGCGTACCATGAACTCGCGCCCGCTGAACTCAACGAGCCGCCCCCCGGCCTCGTTGTTGTTGTTCCGGATGGCCTCCATCACGTCCATGAGCGAAACGCCGAAGCTCTGCAGCCGGTTGGGATCGACGATCACCTGGTACTGCTTCTCGAAGCCGCCGATCGAGGCGACCTCGGCGACGCCACGCACGCTCTGCAGGGCGAGGCGCAGGTACCAGTCCTGGTAGGCGCGGATCTTCGAGAGGTCGTGAGTGCCGGTCCTGTCAACGAGCGCGTACTGGTACACCCAGCCCACGCCGGTGGCGTCGGGTCCCAACTCGGTCTTCACGCCCTGCGGGAGCGAACCCTGTATCTTCGAGAGATACTCGATGACGCGGCTTCGCGCCCAGTAAAGGTCGGTGCCGTCCTCGAAGATGACATACACATATGAGAAACCAAAGTCGGAGAATCCCCGGATGGATTTCACCCTCGGCGCGCCCAGCAGGGAAGAGATGATGGGATAGGTCACCTGGTCCTCGATGATGTCGGGGCTGCGGTCCCAGCGCGAGTAGATGATCACCTGCGTGTCGCTTAAGTCCGGTATGGCGTCGAGCGGAATGTTCTTCATGGCGTAGACCGAGTAGACGATCGCCGCGGCCACAATGAAGATGACGAGAAGCCGGTTATGCGCCGAGAAATGTATGAGTTTTTTTATCAATGTGCGTGCTCCCCTGGAAGTTTGCCGTCGGCCGCTCCCCTGTCCTGCACGGACCTGAAGGCCGCCCGAAGCGACGACTCAGAATCGACGAGGAAGTTGGCCGAGGTTACCACGCGCTCGCCCTCGGAAAGCCCCCGTACGATCTCGAAGTAGCCGTCGCTCCCGTGGATTCCGAGCGATACCTCGCGCGGGACGATGCGGTCGTTTCCGGCATCCACGAAGACGTAGTCGCGCACGCCGGTGCGCATAACGGCGCCCTCGGGCACGGCGAGCCGTCTGCCGGGGTTGTGGAGGATGCGCGCGTCGGCGAACATGCCGGTCTTAAGCACCAGGCCGGGATTGGCGATGTCCATTCGCACCCTGAGCGTGCGCGTCTCCTCGGAGAGGGACGGGTAGACGAAGCCGACGCGGCCGCGGAAGACCTTGCCCGGCCAGTACGAAAGGCCGATCTCGACCGGCATGCCGGTCTTGATGTACGGCAGGTCGGACTCGAAGATCTCGGCCTCGCCCCAGACCGAGGAGAGGTCGGCGATGGTCATCAGCGGCTCGTTCATGGCGAGCTTCTGGCCCGGCAGCACCATCTTATCGATAACGTAGCCGGTGGCGGGAGCATAGAGCATGACGGTGCGCTCGTACCGGCGCTCGCTCTCGAGCCGGGCGATCTGCGCCTCGGTGAAGTCGAGAAGGCGCAGGCGTTCGCGGGCCGCGTTTCGTACCTCGTCGATGCTGGCGCGGAGCGTTTCGTCGGACATGCCGCGCGCCTGCTCGGCGGCCCGGAGCGTGGAGAGATATTCCTGCTGCGCCGCGAGTATCTCGGGGCTGTAAATCGACAACAGCGGCTCGCCCCGCCGCACGAACTGGCCCGTCTGGTTGACGTTGAGCCGCTCGACCCAGCCGCTCACTTTAACCGTAACCCGATGCAGGCGCGTCTCGTCGGGGATGATGCGCGCCGAGGCGCGGATCTCCCGCCTTATGGCGCGCCGTTCGGCGCGGCCGAAGGTGAGGCCGAGCGTCTCGCGCGAGGCGGGCGAAAGCGTGATCGGCGCGAGGCCCGGGATGTCGCCGTTTTCGTGTTCGGCGTGCGCGTCCTTATCCTGTGTCGCGGGCGTTTCTTCCTTCTTCAGTGGGACCAGCTTCATGCCGCAGATGGGGCAGTCCCCGGGGCGATCGCTTATAATCTGCGGGTGCATCGGGCAGGTGTATTGCGTGCCGTCCGCGCTTCCGTGGTCGTGGAAAAGGTGAGTGCCGAAATACAGGTATCCAAAGGCGGTCGCGACGATGATGACCGCGGCCGGAATGAGCATGCGTTTTCGTTTCACCGGGCAACCTCCTTGCCGACAAGGGCTTTGAGCTCGGCGAGCTCGGTGTGATATTCCTTCAGCGCCATGAGCGCCTCCCTGCGGTAGCGCAGCAGCATGCGCAGCGTGTCGACCACCGGCATGAACTCGACCGCGCCGGTGCGGTAGCGCGCGAGCGCCGCCTCGAGCGCGAGAGAGCTCTGCGGTATGATCTGCGCGGTGTATAGGCGATACAGGGTTTCCCGTCGCGCAAGCGAATCGACGAGCGTGCGCGCCCGCGCGAGGAACTCGTTGCGCCGGTCGTCGTAGAGCCGCGCGGCGGTTTCGCGTCCCAGTCGTGCCTCGTCGATCATCGGCGCGTTCTTCGTCGCGTAATACAGCGGAAGGTTGAACGAGGCCATGCCGGAGACCATGTCGTCGCGCTTTCCCATGGGGCCGCTGTCGCGCTGCATGTATGAAAGGCCGAGCTCCACGTCGGGTACCAGGTCGCGCTGCCTGAGACGCGCGATTTCGGAGGCCCGCTCGTGAGCCAGGCGCAGGATGGCCAGGTTAGGGTTCGATTCGAGGAGGTCGGCCTCGAGGCCCTCCCCCGGAGGCCGGGCGAAGACTGGAGCGAGGAGCCCGTCGGTCGCCGGCTCGACATCGCCCCCGGCGAGGTATCGGATGCGCTGGCGCAGCTCCACCTCCTTCCGGGCGAGCGTGATGAGCTCCTCCTCGATCATGGAGTATTCCAGGTTGGCCTTTATAACGCCCGTGAGGCTTCCCATCCCCGATTTGCTCGCGGCGATCTCGCCGTCGATGACGAGCCTGATCTGAGCCCTGATGTCGTTGACGATGACGATGGACGCTCGCACGAAGGCGAGCTCGTAGGAGGCGGCGCGGAGCATTGTGACGAGCTCGATCCTTTCCCCGCGCAGGCGCTCGCGCGCCTGCCGGTATTCGATCTCGGCTATGGCCTCCCGCGCCGAGAGCTTCCCGCCCAGGGGGATCATCTGCGAGACGCCGACCTCCTTGGTCGTCATGTCCGAATCGCGGAAGTTCGGGTCCGTGGCCGGGAGGCTGTTCGCTCCGAGCTTGAGGCGCGGGTCGTCGAGAGCGCGCGCGGGGCGAATCCTCTTGTGTGCCATTGCGGCCTCGGCTTCCATGGCCTTGAGACGCGGATTTCCGGCGAGGGCGAAGGCCTCGAGCTCCGAAAGGCTCATGGGGCCTTCCGCGTGTGCGGGATCTGAAATCGGTATGATCGCCAGAACGATGCATGTGAGGATGAACGGCGTTTTCGATGGGGAAGCGCCGGGTGCGGCGTGAGGACCGGTTTTCCGCCGGGATCGTTCTCGGAATATCCTGATTGCGCGTGTCATATCAATCGCTTCCTCTCTCCTCCGACATGCTCAAATATGCCGCCTTACCCCGGCCGTGGCGGGCGTATCCGCTCTATTTGTGCGCGGTTATACACCCGCCGCCGGATGGGGATTGTCAGTGCCCGTGCCCCTTATGGTCCTGGCGCGCGGGGGCCTTGGCGTCCTTCGGGGAGTTCTCCAGGATGACCCCCTCCTTTCTCATCTTGTTCATGTACTTTTCCGGGTTCTTGTTGAACTCCTCGACGCAGCTCGTACAGCAGAAATAGACGCGCTTGCCCTTGTAGTCGACGAAGACGTTTTTATCCACCTCTCCGCCCATTACCGGGCACATCGTCTGCTGTTTTTCCGCTGCCTTGCCCTTCGGCGCCGTTTTCTGGGCGTAGAGAGCGCCGGCTAACGCGACGCTCGCGATGAGTATCGACGCGGTGATTATTTTTTTCATGGTGCTTCCTCCTTTATAATTGTTAATGCGTGCATGAACGCGGTTGAAAAGGGACGTCCGGCGCTGTCAGGGGACGATACCTCCCCGGATGGCGTCTCCCGGTTGTGGTCATTTATTAATGCCATATAAAGCCCCCTGTGTCAAGTTTGTCGTACGCCTGCCGACCTATCGTGACGGATGTCCTCAATCGCCCGGGCCGCTGTCCGCGACCAGGGGACCGGCCTGTGCGCCGGTCGTGCGGTTGATCCATGCGATGGCGGCGCCGAAAAGCGCGAACACGGACGAAACGAGCGTGATAATCAACGATACGGTGAACAGAAATACACAACACATGGAGATCCTCCTTCCATAATCAGACCTTTTTGTCCGGTCCCGCTTTTATAAGCCGGAAGATATCGCGTAATAGATGCTTTTCCTCGGTGACTGCAAATCCCGTATTCCGGATGCTCTCAGCGGTGCGGCGATTGATGTTGAAACCGATGAGCGCGGCGGTCGCCGGGTTGATGATATCGAAGACCCGCCCCAGAAGGCCGCCATCGGGACGCATGTGTTCGAGGAAATAGGCAAAACCGCTGTTTTTAAGCACCCTGCGAATCTCACTCAGAGTCCCCTCCGGATCCGGCACCGAACAGAGCACGCACGCGGTAACAACCGCGTCGAAGGAGTCGTCCGGAAATTCCAGGCGGGAGGCGTCCATCTCGACGAGATGGACCTTCGTGCCGAGCTCCCGAGCCCGGGCGGCGGCCTTCGCGAGCATCTTCGGGCTAATATCGATGCCGGTGTACTCGCGCCCGCTATCAGGATAGTACTCGAAGTTTATGCCGGTTCCCACGCCGATTTCAAGTATCCTTCCCCGGGGCAGGCCGGCGAAGAGCGTTTTTCTCCATTCACGTCCGCCCATGGCCTCCATGGGGGCGGCCCATAAGTCATAGAAGCGAGAGGTTCGGTCCCATTTTTCCCTGGCATCCATCGTCATTTTCCTCCTTTCGGTGACCATACAACCGGGAGTTCGCCGTTCGGGCGTCGTGAGACAGCGGAACGCGACAGCGGTCCCGGGAAGACAATGAAGATCGGGTCGATCGGCTCAGAGGATCATCGAACGGTTTTTCAGAAAAAGAGGGACAGGCTCTGGGGAGCCCGTCAGGGAGTAACGGTAAAAAGAGTACGCCGCGTACGAAACCGACGGATAGAGGTCTTTCTCATATGCCGACGCGTGCATTGTTTCATGCTTTACTGAGTAGTGCGGAAGGATCGAAACGCCGTTTAATATTGAAACATCCGGAATCCCCAGGGAGCAGGGCCGTTCGGTGTCTCCACAGCAGCACGCGCTTGCGAATCGGGAGGTATCGCTCGAATTGACCGTGCCCATGACGGACATCCCGCACGGCATTCCGCATCCGGGATCACCGCAAACCGATCCCGCTAACAGGGGAGACAGCCCGAAAGCGAGCACCAGAAATATCGCCGCGATGTTTGCAGTGCGTTTATTCATCGTGAGCTAGCCGCCTTCCTCTATTTGCTCCTGATCGATTGCGTCTTTGAATGTCCCGCGTCAAAGAATAATCACTACTTAATCAGTAGTATATAATATACAGATGCTGAATACAGATTCAAATTTTTTTCATATGTTTGATGAAAATCCGTTTAAATGCCTGATACCAGATAAATATGAAATTATACGGAACCTCTCCCGGCGATGCCGTTGACGACCAGTCCCGCGAGCGCGAATCCGAAAACGGCCGTTACCTGGACGAGAGAACCGTTGACGCGCTTCCTGCGTCCGCCGTCGTCCTCGCATCGCTCGATTTCTTCGCCTTTCGTCGCGGGTTCGTCACTGTAAACGCACAGGAATTCGCATGGAATGCCTTCCATTTTAAGGCGCCGGCGCACCACCCGGGCGAGCGGGCATCCGTGCGTTTTCGAGAGCGGCGCGATGCGCACGCGTGTGGGATCGATGCGGGAGGCGGCCCCCATTGACGAGTACAGCGTCGCGTTCGAACGGACGGCCGCGGCGATGAGCGCGATCTTGTCGTCGATGCTGTCTATGGCGTCGACGACGCGGTCGTACGCTCCCAGGTCGAATTCTCCGGCGCTTTCCGCGGTAAAGCGCACGAGGCGCGCGTCGATGTTCGCGTGCGGGTTTATTTCCCTGAGGCGCACGGCGAGCGCCTCGGCCTTCGAAGCTCCAATCGTGCCTGACACGGCCTGCGCCTGGCGGTTGATGTTGCTCGCGGCGACGAGGTCGTGGTCCACTATGGTCAGACGGCCGATACCGGTGCGCGCGAGCGCTTCGGCGCACCAGCTCCCAACCCCTCCGAGGCCGATCACGAGGACGCGAGCGTCCTCGAGCCGCCTGACGGCGTCGACGCCCAGCAGCAAGGCCGTGCGGTCGGTCATGGCCGAGCGATATTCGTTCGGGTCGTCAGCAGGCATCGCACGCCTTGACAAGCGCCTGGTTGAGGTCCTCCAGAATGTCGCCGACGGTCTCGATTCCGATTGAGAGGCGTATGAGGTCGGGGGTGATGCCTCCCTTCAGCCGGTCCTCCTCGGAGAGCTGGCTGTGCGTTGTCGTCGCCGAATGAATGGCAAGGCTCTTGGCGTCGCCCACATTGGCCAGGTGCGAGAAGAGCTCCAGGTTCTCGATGAAACGCTGCCCCTCGGCCTTCCCTCCCCGGATGCCGAAGACCACCATCCCGCCGAAGCCGTTCTTTAAATACTTCTTCGCCGTGTGGTGCGCGGGATCGTCGGGCAGCCCCGGATAGCGCACCCAGGTGACCTTCGGGTGCTGCCTGAGAAACTCGGCGACCGTCATGGCGTTCTGCGAGTGACGCTCCATGCGCAGCGCGAGCGTCTCGAGCCCCTGCAGGAAGATCCACGCGTTGTCGGGCGAGATGGCCGCGCCGAGGTTGCGGAGCGGGACGGTGCGAAGGCGCAGGGCGAAGGCGACCGGGTTGAGCGGACCCAGGTCGTGAGCGTAGCGCAGGCCGTGGTAGCTCGCCTCGGGCTCGTTGAAGAGCCTGAATTTTTTATCCGTCCAGTCGAACCTTCCGGAGTCGACCACGATGCCGCCGATGGCCGTGCCGTGGCCGCCGATCCATTTGGTGAGCGAGTGCACCACGATGTCCGCGCCGTGCTCGATGGGCCGGAGCATCGACGGCGGCGTGAAGGTCGAGTCGGCGATAAGCGGCAGGTGGTGCTTCCGCGCGACCTCGGCGATCGCGCCGATGTCGGCGAAATCCAGAGCGGGATTGCCGATGGTCTCGATGAAGAGGGCCCGGGTCTTTCCGGTAATTGCCTTCTCGAAATTCTTCGGGTCGCGCGGGTCGACGAAGTTCACGTTGATCTTGAACTGCGGGAGTATGTCGTGGAACATGGTGAAGGTCCCGCCATAGAGGTTATTGGCGGAGACGATCTCGTCCCCCGCCTCGGCGATATTGATGATCGAATAGTATATCGCCGCCGTGCCGGAGGCGACGGCCACCGCCGCGGCCCCTCCCTCGAGAGAGGCCATGCGCTTCTCGAGCACGTCGTGCGTGGGGTTCATGAGGCGCGTGTAGATGTTTCCGAGCTCTTTCAGGCCGAAAAGATTGGCGGCGTGCTCGGTGCTTTTGAACAGGTACGAGCTCGTCCGGTGTATGGGGACCGCCCGCGACATGGTCTCGTCGACGGTCTGCCCCGCATGCAGGGCCCTGGTCTCGAATCCGGCGTTGGTAAGGGTTGATTCGTTCATCGTATCCTCCTGTCGGATGGTTGTCTTCCGTGCCGTGTCCACGCCTCAGATCGTATAGGTGGCGGCGCCCGTTTCCTTCCTGTGCCACTCGAGCATGTCCTCGAGCGTAATGCCCGAGAGCGTTTCGGTGATTCGGTCGTTCAGCATGGACCAGATCCGCTGGGTGCTGCATTCGCCCGCCCGGTCGCACTGGCCGGATTCGACACACTCCACCGGACAGACAGAGCCCTCGAGCACCGAGAGCGCGTCCATCACGGTGACCGTCGCCGGATGCCGTGTGAGATAATAGCCGCCCTGCGAGCCCCGCACCGATCCGACGAGACCCGACGAGCGCAGCTGGATGATGATCTGGCCCAGGTACTTCTCGGAGATGTCCTCCTTCAGCGCGATGTCCGAAAGCTGTACGGGGCCGCGTTCGTAATTGAGCGCGAGCTGGAACAGCATCCGAAGGCCGTAGCGCGATCGTGTGGAGAGCTTCATGGCTCGAGCGCCTCGTTGAGGCTGCCCGTGCGGTAGCCCTGGATGTCGAGGGCCACGTACCGGAAGCCGATTTCGCGAAACCTTGCGGCGATGTCCGCGGCGTTCGCGTCGTCGAGGACGATGCGCACCTCCTCCCCGAGCGTTTCGATGCGCGCCACCTCGCCGTGGTAGCGGACACGGAACTGCGAGAGCCCGAGTCCGGCGAGCACCGCCTCCGCGCGCTCGACGACGTCGAGCCGTTCCGGCGTTATGCGCGTCCCGTAGGGAAAGCGCGAGGCCAGGCAGGCCTGCGCCGGTCGGTCCCAGTTGGAAAGGCCCATGGAGCGCGCGAGCCCGCGGATTTCGGCCTTGGTGAGCGCGGCCTCGCGAAGGGGGCTTCGCACGCCGAGCTCGCGGACGGCGCGCTCACCGGGACGGTAGTCGCCCTCGTCGTCGAGGTTCGATCCCTCGATGACATGGGCGAGCCCGCGTTCGGCCGCGATCTCGATGAGCCGTTGTAAAAGAGCGCGCTTGCACCAGTAGCAGCGCTCGGGCGGATTCGAGGCGAAGCGCTCGTCGGCGAGCTCGTCGGTATCGATGACCATGTGCTCGGCGTTTATGCCGGCGGCTATGGAGCGCGCAAGTTCCAGCTCGCGCCCCGGATAGGTTTTCGACCGCGCGGTCACGGCGAGAAGCCTCGGATGGAGCTCCTGCCGCGCGACGGCGAGGAGCAGCGCGCTGTCGGTGCCGCCGGAATAGGCGACAAGCGCGCTTCCCATTCCTCGGAGTATCTCCCTTAGGCGTTCGAGCTTTTCGTTCATGCTTACCTCGTCAGGTGCCGGCGCGCCTGCTCATCACGCACCCTCCTGGAAAAGCCACGTCGAGAGATAGCGCTCGCCGGTGTCGCAGCCTATGGTGACGATGAGCTTTCCCCTGTTCTCGGGGCGCCGCGCGACCTGGATGGCCGCCCATACGTTCGCCCCGGCCGAGATGCCCACCAGTATGCCCTCCTCTCGGGCGAGCCTGCGCGCCGTTTCGCCGGCGTCCTCTTCCGTCACCTTTATTACCTCGTCGATGATCTTCCTGTTCAGCACGCCCGGGATGAATCCCGCGCCGATTCCCTGTATGCGGTGGGGGCCTGGCTCGCCGCCTGAAATCACGGGCGACTTCACGGGCTCGACCGCTATGGCCTTGAGCGACGGCTTCCTTGTTTTCAGCACCTCGGAGACGCCGGTGATGGTGCCGCCGGTGCCGACGGCGGCGACGACGATGTCGACCGCGCCGTCGGTGTCGCGCCATATCTCCTCGGCCGTGGTCGTTCGGTGGATGTCAGGGTTGGCGGGGTTGTTGAACTGTTGCGGCATGAACGAGCCCGGAATCGAGGCGACGAGCTCCTCGGCTTTTTTAATGGCGCCCTTCATTCCCTCCGGGCCCGGCGTGAGGACGAGCTCGGCCC
>JAGODA010000062.1 GCA_017998475.1 Spirochaetota bacterium
GCCTATGGCGAGCGTGTGCTCGTGGTGCGCAGCCTCGAGAAGGACGCGGCCGACGCCGCCGGGATACGGCAGTACGACGAGGTGAAGTCCATCGACGGCCGACGGGTCAAAACCCCGGCGGAATTCACGACGTATATCCGCGCGAACGCCGGCAGGGAAATAAAGCTCCAGCTGGTGCGCGGCGGAAAGGAGATGGAGATTTCCGTTACGCCGCGGCTGAGGGAGACGATCACGATCCGGGAGTTCGAGGATTCGCGCTTCAAAGGGGAGAAGGTCGAGCTTTCCACCGACAAGCTGGACCTGGTCAAGAACGGGATCGCACGCGGAACCGTGAAGATAAACGGCGAGCGCGTGACATCCATCGCGGATTTCCAGAGGCGGCTTGAGCGAAGCGCCGGCAGAATGGTGCGGCTCGAAACGGCCGGCGGCGTCTACAAGGGGCTCATCTCCTATGAAAAGTACGGGTTTATCGGCGTCGAAACCGGAATCGCGCCGGAGATGGTCCCGCTTCGTTTCGGCCTTGCCGACGGTTTCGTGAAATCGCTCGTCGATCCGTTCGACTTCATCGTGATGAACATCAAGGGGATAGGGATGCTCTTCGCCGGCGAGCTCGACGTGCGGCAGAACCTCTCGGGGCCCATCCGCATCGCCAAGATCGCCGGGGACACCGCGTACTACCGGGGCATTTCGGCGTTCATCATCCTCATGGCGAAGATATCGATCATCCTGATGGTGATGAACCTGCTTCCCATCCCCGCGGTGGACGGGAGCTTCATCCTCTTCTTTACGTACGAGGCCATAAAGGGGAGCCCCATCAACCAGAAGGTGCTGGAGAAGATCCAGTTCGTGGGAATCGCGCTCCTTATCATACTCGGCGTGTTCGTTATATTCAACGACCTGAGCTTCTTTCCGTTTTTTCAGAAGCTCTTCCAGTAGTCGCGGCGGCTCCTCCGCACTCGCTCGGAGCGCGGCGGGGCCATTCATGCGGTACGGGTATCAAACGTGAACGCTAACAGAAAGAAGACGCGTCCCGTAAAGGTTCGCGGGCTGATGATAGGCGGCGGGGCCCCCGTGTCGATCCAGTCCATGACGAATGTGCCGATCGAGGACGTCGGGGCGACCATCGGCCAGATCGAGCGCCTTCGCTCGGCGGGCGCGGAGCTCGTCCGCGTCGCGCTGCGCAATGAATCGTCCCTGGAACATCTGAAAAAAATCCGCGCCGCGGTCGACATGCCGCTCTCGGCGGACGTGCATTTCAACCACCGCATCGCGCTCGGCGCGATAGAGGCGGGAATCGACAAGGTGCGCATCAACCCCGGCAATATCGGCGACGACTCGAAGGTGCGCGAGGTGGTGCGCGCCGCGAGGGAGCGGTCGGTGCCCATACGAATCGGCGTGAACGGCGGCTCGATCGACCGCTCGCGCTACCCCGAGCTGAATCCCGAAACCCTGGTCGCCTCGGCCATGGAGCACGTGCGCATCCTCGAGGACAACGGTTTCAACGACATCGTCGTTTCGATCAAGGCCTCCGACGTGCGGCTCACCGTGGAGGCGAACCGGCTCTTCGCGGCGACGGCGCCGTATCCCCTTCATGTCGGGCTCACCGAGGCCGGGTACGGCCTTTCGTGCGTCGTGTACAGCTCGGTGGCGATCGGCGCGCTGTTGCTCGACGGCGTGGGCGACACCATACGCGTGTCGATGACCGGCGATCCGGTGGAGGAGGTCGCTGTAGCCCGGAAGATACTGGAGGCCGCCGGCCTGCGCGCGGCCCCGGTGCGCGTTATCGCCTGTCCCACCTGCGGGCGCACCGACCCGTCGCTCGACCTGCTTTCGATAGCGCGGGAGGCGGAGGACGAAATCGCCCGGCGCTTCGGGGACACGCTGGAGCGCTCGGGGCGCGGCATCGTGGTAGCGGTGATGGGCTGCGAGGTCAACGGGCCCGGGGAGGCGGCGCACGCCGACGCGGGGATTGCCGGCGGCCGCGGGGGGCACATGCTGCTCTTCGCGCGCGGAAAAAAGCTCCGCAGAATACGGGTGGACGGCGCGGTGGACGCCCTCGCCGACGAGGTGGAGCGCATTATACGGGAGGACTCAGAATGAAAAAGGCACGGCCGGAGAAAATTAATTTTACGTTCCCGAAGGGTTTCCTGTGGGGGAGCGCCTCATCCGCCTTTCAGGTCGAGGGGGGGTGTCCTCATCACGACTTTTACGACTGGGCGCTTAAGGGAAGAATAAAGGACGGGACGAGCCCGATCGACGCGGTGCGCTTCTGGGACTATTATAAAGGGGACATCGCGCTCATGAAGAAGATGAACCACAATGCGGCGCGCATCGGGATAGAATGGGCGCGCATCGAGCCTTCGGAGGGGGCGTTCGACGATAAGGCCCTCGCCCACTACCGGGCGATCCTGAAAGAGATGCGGAAGGCGGGGATACGCCCGATGGTGACCCTGCATCACTTCGCAAACCCGATGTGGCTTGTGCGCGAAGGCGGCTGGGAAAACCCCCGAACGATCGACCACTACCTGCGTTTCGTCGTGAAGGCCGTGGAATCGCTCGGGGATCTGGTGGACATCTGGAACACCATCAACGAACCGTCCGTGTACGCGGTCGCGGCCTATCTCTTCGGCGAGTTTCCTCCCGGCGCGAAGAGTTTTCGCCGCTGCCTGAGGGTGATGGACGTGATGGTCGAGGCGCATGTGCGCGCGTACGGCGCGATACACGACATACACGGAAGAAAGAACTGGGCCCCGGCGAGGGTCGGGATCGCGAAGCACCTGCGCACCTTCGATCCTCTCAGGGAAAATAATCCGTTCGACCGTCTTTCGGCCCGTCTGATGGACAAATATTTCAACAATCGCTACCTCGAAAAAATAAGCGCGAAGGGGCGTACTCTCGACGTGTTCGGCATCAACTATTATTCAGGCGATCTGGTGAAGTTCCCCATGAACATGCTGACCCGTCCGGAGCTTTCCAGGAACAAGCTCGGCTGGGACATCTACCCGGAGGGTCTGTACCGCGTCGTCAAGCGCTACTGGGAGCTGTACCGCCTGCCGATCTACATCACCGAAAACGGAACCTGCGAGGACGGAGACGACATCCGCCCGCGCTACATTCTGGACCATCTCTACCAGCTCCACCGGGCCATCGGCGAGGGCATCGGCGTCGCCGGTTATTATCACTGGTCCACGCTCGACAACTTCGAGCTGGTGGACGGGCTCATGTCGCGCTTCGGCCTGGTGCATGTGGACCACGATCATCCGAAACGCAGGCGCACGATCAAGCCGAGCGGGCGCATGTACGGCGAGATCGCGCGCGCGGGCGGTATCACCGAAAGCATCATACGGAAATATGTGCCCGACTGGCGGCCCTGACCCGGATATCCTCGATCCGGCGCGCCTGGTCGACGTTCCGACCGGGACGTACGAAATCGGAATCGACCCCGATGTCCCGGGCGGACCCGTGTCCCGTGCCTCCGCGGCCGGCCTGCCGGCATCGTACCTCGCCACCGCCGCGCCCCGATTCGCCGCGCGCCTGGAGCGCGTGCGGGTGTCGCGCTACCTGGTGACCGCGGCCGATTTCGAGCGCTTCGTCGGAGCCACGGGCTTCGTCACCGAGGCCGAGCGCGAGGGATGGGGCTGGACCTGGGACGGAGGCTGGACAAAGAGAGACGGCCTCTCGTGGCGTCGCCCGTTCGGCGGCGATGCCGACGAGGCGTACATGTCCGCGCGCGCCGCGATGCCCGTATTGCAGGTAAGCTGGAACGACGCGGCGGCCTGGTGCGCCTGGCTGTCGCGTGAAACGGGGGAACGGGTGCGCCTGCCGCTCGAAACGGAGTGGGAGGTGTTCGCCCGGATAACCGGTGTCCGTTCGATCGTGGAGATCGCGCCTGACGGGCCGCGGACGGTGTTCGATACCGCCGGGGATTTTTTTGCCGCGCTCGAGGGGATTTTAAACCGCGGCGCGTCCTCCCATCCTTCCGGGGTGCTGTGGGAGTGGACCGCCGACTGGTTCGGGGCATATCCCGGCGGCGGTCCCGATCCCGACTACGGCGAGGTGTACAGGGTGCTGCGCGGCGGTTCGCTCGCGAGCCACCCGTTACAGCGGGGCCGCGAATACCGCTTCAGGCGCTGTCCCACGGCACGGAGCCCTTTTTACTCCTTCCGCTTCGCCCTCGCCTGAGGCGCGGCCGCTATTCCTCCGCCGATAACGTCGGCCATAAAATCGCGGAAATCGCTGTCCTCAATCTTCATGGCGGCCATCAGTCCGAGTTTTTTGTACTGGAGCATGCCTTCGGCCACCGACGCGAGCAGGAGCGACAACATCATGGGATCGACCTTTCGGAAATCTCCGGCTTCGATACCGGCGTTCACCGCCTCGCTCATAAGCCTCAGGATATCGGCCATCTTCTCGGCTATCACCTCGCGGCCGCTGTCCCCATCCGCGTCGAACTCGGCCTTGTACTCCATAAGTATGTTGTAATAGTCTCCGTGACGGTAGAAGAACTCCATGTACGAGTCGAAGGTTGAGATGAGCTTCCGCGGATTGCTCTTCCGGGCGGCCATCCCCCCCGCGAATTTGCGAAGCAGCATGTCGATGGCCTCGAGGCAGATGGTGGTATAGATGTCGCGCTTGTTCCTGAAGTGGAAATAGATTGCTCCCGTGGTCAATCTGGCCTTGGAGGCGATCGTTCGTATGGAGATGCCGTTGTACCCGTACTTTAAAAACAACCGGCGCGACACTTCGAGGATTTTTTCTTTATTGTTGTTCTTCATCCATGTATAACCCTTTATAAAGCGCCCGGAAATTCTCCGGCGGCGTTCGTGCGGCGCCGGTACGATTAACGGGAGATGACATCACGCGAGTGATATGATTTCATCCCGGCATGGATCATGCGCGGAGCCGGGCGGAAACGGAATAGGACACATAACACTGTTATGTTATCGTGTCAAGTTAATATGCGCGGACGCTATCGATCGACGGATATTTGAGCGGACGGGAGGAGGCGTGGGAAAGCGGATACTCGTGACGGGAGGCACCGGTTTTATCGGAAGCGCGCTGTGCGCGGAGCTCGCCGCAGCGGGGTACGAGGTGGTCGTGCTGTCGCGAAGCGCGACGGGTGAGGCCCCCGAAGGAATACGAAGAGTGCGATGGGACGCGCGGAGCGCGGACGGCTGGCGTAACGAGGCCGAAGGAGCGGCGGCTTTAATCAATCTCGCGGGCGACAATATCGGCGAGGGCAGATGGACGGAAAGAAAGAAACGGGCCATACGACAGAGCCGTCTCGAGGCCGGAAGGGCCGTCGCGGCGGCCTTCGACGCCGTAAAAAAAAGGCCGGGCGTGCTTGTGCAGGCGTCGGCGATCGGCTGGTACGGCGACAGGGGGGATGAGCCCCTCGACGAGGATTCTCGGCCCGGTTCCGGCTTTCTCCCTTCGATCGGCCGGGAATGGGAGGACTCCACGGCGGCAGTGGAAAGTCTCGGCGTGCGGCGGGTGGTCCTTCGCACGGGGGTGGTGCTCGGGCGAGGGGGAATGCTGGCCCGCGCGGCCGTTCCGTTCCGGCTGTTCGCCGGCGGAATTCCGGGAAACGGGAAGCCGTGGATATCGTGGATACATCTTGGTGACGTCGTGCGCGCGATACGTTTTCTCGTGGAAAAAGCGGACGCGCGCGGCGCGTACAACCTCACCGCTCCAATGCCGGTGCGCTCCGCCGAATTCTACCGGGCGCTCGGCCGAACCCTCCGGCGTCCCGTGTGGGCGCCCGTGCCGGGAGCGCTGCTCCGGCTCGCGTTCGGGGAAATGGCGCGCGAGCTCATGCTCTCGGGGCAGAGAGTGCTGCCGAAGCACCTGATCGAGGCGGGTTTTAATTTCGAGTACGGTGAGCTCGGCGCGGCGCTCGAGGAAATATTCAGCGGTTGGTAGTCGGTTTGCGCCCGGGGTGTTATCCCGGCTCAGCTCTTCGAGATAGTGCCGCGGGTGCGGAGAATCGCGTACTCGAAGCCGTCGATGAGAACATAAAAGGAGGCGGCGTTGATGTTCTCCGACAGCGCGTTCACCTTCCAGACCGTGTTCCCGTCCGTGAAGATGATGGTGACCTCGACTTCGGTGGCTGTGCCGCGCTTGGCCTCGAGTATATTCGCCCGGTAGTCGACGAGCTTTATGGAATCGATTTCCGGGAAGAGCGGCATGAGCGCTTTCTTTAGAACGCGCGCGAGCGCGTCGACGGGTCCGTTGCCCGTGGAGGCCTCGTGGATGTGCCGGCCGTTGGCCTCTATCTGCACCGTCGCCTCGGGATCGATGCCGTTGTCTATAAGTTTGTAGCCGCCCACAACCTTGAAGGGAGGCTCGTAACGATCGAGAGACCGCGCGATCGTAAGTTCGCGTGTCGCGTCGTGGATTTCATAATTGAGCATGGTACTCTCCGTGCGTCCCTATTCGCTCGAGCTGTCCTCTTCGCCGTAGGTGTACTCCATCTGGAGGTCGTTTCCGGCCGCTCCCGAGCTCAAACGGTCTTCTTTTACCTTCGTGGATTCCCTGAAGACCATGATTTCGAGTGTATCGTTGGAATCCTGTCTGCTCGCACTTACGTAGAGAGTGTCGAGCTCGTCCGAATCGGCGGTAAATTCATAAATATTGCTACCCAGATATGTTATACTTGCCGCGTCGATAACGCTGGTTGCGCCGCCATTGATCCGGTACCAGCCGGAGAAGGAGTTCGGCGCGACGCCGTTATCGGTAAGCACGATATTCAGGGTTATGGTATCTTTGGGTTCTTCGCTGCAGCCCGCCACCCCGAGTATGCACGCGAGCGATACGGCGATAATCGCATGAGTCCATCGCTCCCAGGCATGTCCGGACCGTTTTGTCATGTGAGCTGTCACTGTGATTATCTCTTCGTTTCGTGAAATATCGAAAAAGTAATGGCGTTCGCACGGGGCTGTCAACTAAATTAACTACGGTGCGTAATGACAATGAAGAACAGGGTCGAACTCCTCGCCCCCGCGGGCTCCCCCGAAACCTTCGCCGCGGCCTTTCAGGCCGGGGCCGACGCCTTCTACATGGGCGCGGGCGATTTCAACGCCCGCGGGCGAGCGCGTAACTTCTCGCGCGAGGAGATGAGCGAGGCCGTGCGATTCGCTCACCGTAACGGCAGGCGGGTCTATATCACCCTCAACACCCTGCTTTTCGACGACGAGTTTCCCGCGGTGGTCGACCTGCTTTCGTTTCTCGAGGGACTGCGCGTCGACGGCGTCATCGTACAGGACCTGGGCCTGCTTTCGCTTCTCCGGAACCGCTTTCAGACCATTCCCGTCCACGCCTCCACGCAGCTGTTCTGCCACAACTCGCAACAGGCCGCCTATCTCAAAAAGGAGGGAGTCAGCCGTATCATCCTGGCGCGCGAGCTCTCCCTCGACGAAATCCGCGCGATCGCCTCGGCCGTGCCGCTGGAGTACGAGGTGTTCGTTCACGGCGCCATGTGCTTTTCCTTTTCAGGCTGCTGCCTCTTCTCTTCCCACCTGTACGGCGATTCGGGGAACCGCGGACGATGCCGCCAGCCCTGCAGGCTGCCCTTCGAAGGGGCGCGCGGGAAGTCCTATCCGTTCTCCATGAAGGACCTCTCGGCGGCCGAAACAGTCGGCGAGCTCGCCGCCTCGGGCGTGACGGCGCTGAAGATCGAGGGAAGGCTTCGAAACGCCGCTTATGTTTCGCGCGCGGTCCAGATGTACCGCTCTCTCATCGACGCCTCGCCTGTCGACCGTACCGCGCGCCGGAAGGAAGGTAAGGCCGCACCAGGCAGCACGAGGGAATCGGAAGGCGGGTATTTCCGTGGACGCGAGTACCGGCGTCTCGTGGCGGCCAACCGCCCCGGAGGGTTCGGCGAGGAGCTCGGCGGGGTGATTTCGGCCGCGGGATCGCTATTGGTGTTCACCTCCGGCGTCGAGATCGGAAAGGGTTCCCGGCTCAGGGTGGTCGACGCTGAGGGGCGGATGCTCCACGAGGGGACGCTTCTCGAGTACTCGCGCCCCCGGGAGGGAACCTACGAGTGGAGGCTTCCCGTAAAGGCGCCCCGGGCGAAAGGCATGCGCGTGTATCTTACGGGGGAGAGCAGGACCTTCGGCGAATGGCCCGCCATACGAAGAGAGGCCGCGATGCATAAATTCATTCCGGTGCGTCTTGAGATACGACTCTCGCGCACGGCGATCGAGGCGCGCGCCGTCGCGGACGATCTCGCTCCGTTCGAGTTCGCTCGCGCCGTCGAAACGAACACCGCGCGGACGCGGGCGGTAACGACAGCCGATATCGAAGATATCTTTGCGCGGACCGACCGCTATCCCTTTCTTGTTGAAAAGCGCCATGTCGACATCGAACCGGATATCTTCGTTCGGCTCGGTGCGCTGAAGGCGCTCCGGCGGGAATTGTATGAATTGCTGTACGCTCATTACGAGGCCGGGCGCGACCGCCGGGACGCCGAACGAAAGACGGCGATCCTTGCCGAAATGGCCTCCATTCGCGATTCATCAACTGCCGATGAACGCCTGTACCTCGAATACGCCGACCTGGAGACGGATGAACGCGCCGATTTCAGGGTGATCGATTTCGAATCCGTCGCGCCCTCGACATCTCCGCGCCGGCGGGATGTCGTGCTTCTGCCGCTCTTCGTCTCCGAGGGGAGGCTCCCCATGGTACGCGACGCGGTCGCCTCCCTTGTATCGAGGGGATTTCGTACCTACATGATACCGACGTACGGGTGGATCGACTTTCTCCGCGGCTTCCGGGACGTGGAGATCTTCGGCGGGCCGTATCTGTACATGGTGAACACGCTTTCGTACGCGGCGATGACGCGAGCCGGGGTGGGCCGATTCGTCGTTTCTCCCGACATGGGCGGAGAACGCGTCGTGACGCGCGCCTACCGGGGGTATGTCGAGCCGCGATCGTACAGGAGGGAACTCATGGCGACGCGCCTCAGGCTTCCTGAGGAGTGTTATCGCGGCGCGGGTACGGCGGTGCGCGTTCTTCACCGCGACGAGTACGACGTCGTATACCAGGACGATAAATGATTGACCGGAGGGCGACCCCGTACCATTCTCGGGGAGGGGGTTATGGGCGATGAAAGTGGCCAGTTTCAACGCGAACTCGATCCGGGCGCGGCTTCCCGTCCTCCTGGGGTGGCTCGAGGCCCACTCTCCCGACGTGCTCTGCGTGCAGGAGACCAAGGCGCGCGACGAGGACTTCCCCGCGGGCGATATCGAATCGGCCGGCTATCATGTGGCGTACAGGGGGGAAAAATCGTACAACGGAGTCGCCATCATCAGCAGACTGCCGTTTGACGAAGTGATATACGGATTCGACGGATCGGGAGGCGACGAGGGATCGCGCCTCATCGTCGGCGTGGTCGCCGGGGTGCCGGTCGTCAACACCTACGTTCCCCAGGGGACGGATCCCTTGTCGGAGAAGTTCGCCTACAAACTCGGCTGGTTCGAGCGACTCCGCGCGTTCTTCGATGAACGCTTCTCGCCGGACAAACCGCTCCTCTGGACCGGCGACTTCAACGTGGCCCCCGAACCGATCGACGTGCACGATCCGAAGCGCCTGCTGGGCCAGGTGGGGTTCCACCCCGACGAGCACAGGGCGCTCGCGCGGGTAAGGGAATGGGGTTTCGTCGACGTTTTCAGAAAGCACCGTCCGGGACCGAACGAGTACACCTTCTGGGACTATCGCGTCCGCGACTCGGTGGCGCGCGGACTCGGATGGAGGGTCGACCACATCTGGGCGACGGCGCCGCTTGCAGAGCTCTCGGTCGGCGCGGGAATCGATACGGCCCCGCGCCTTGCACAGCGTCCCTCCGACCACACCTTCATTTACGCGGAATTCGAGGGGTGGGAAGAAGCGGGCGCGAAGGGGGGTCGCCCGTGATGGCGGCCCGCGAAATGAGCGAACGGCGCAGGAGCGAGCTCGCGTCCCTCGCATCGGCCGTCTTTATCTGCATGCCCGTGAGGCGCTTCGACGACTCGGTGTTCGCGCTGCTCGAAAAATACCGGTTCAATATCGAGGTCGGCATCGACCATTACGCGCTGGACCGCTTCCCCCGGGAGCACTTCACGGTTCTGGCGGGAAGGCTTTCCGGCCTTGGAATCGCGACCACTGTCCACGCGCCTTTCCACGAGCTCTTTCCCGGCGCGCCCGATCGCCTGGTGCGGGAGGCCGCGGTCGCGCGGCTTGACGCCGCCTTCGATCTCATGGGCGCCTTCTCGCCGCGCTCGGTCGTGATGCACCTCAATCACGAAAACCGCCGCTTCGGTTTCGTCGCCGGTGACTGGTTTGCGCATATCGTGCCCGCGATCGAACGCTACGCAGCGCGCTCGCGTGACATGGGGGCGATGCTCGTTCTGGAAAACGTGTACGAGGAGGAGCCCTCCGGCATGGTGCGCGTTCTGGAGGCCCTGTCCGGCTCCGGAGTGCGTCACTGTCTTGATGTCGGCCACCTGAACGCGTTTTCGGAAACGGGACTAGACGAGTGGCTCGCAGCGACCGGCCCCCACGTTCGGCAGTTTCATCTGCACGACAACGACGGCTCCGGAGATTCGCACGGGCCGATAGGAAGCGGCACCGTCCGCTTCGATCGCGTGGCCGAATTCATCGGACGAATGGACGAGCGGCCGATCATCACGCTCGAGCCGCACACCGAGCCGGATATCTGGCTGACCCTTGACGGCCTGGAGCGCACCGGAATCGTCGCGGCCCTCGCGCGCTTCTGACCGGAGTCGCGGAAGGGCGGTTCTCCCGGCCTGATCGGGTGGACCGCGAAACGAAGCACAGCGGAGGAGTACTGTAATGAGCGAGATACTTGTAACCGGCGGAGCGGGATACATAGGAAGTCACGTGGTCCGGGCGCTCGCCCGGATGAATTTTACGCCGATCGTTTACGATAACCTCTCGGGAGGATTCAGGGAGGCGGTGGATGGTTTCGAGTTCATACGCGGGGACATCGGCGATTACGAGGCGCTCGCGCGGGTGTTCGGCGCGCGCGATATCCGCTGCGTGATGAACTTCGCCTCGTACATCGCCGTGGGCGAGTCGGTGGCCGACCCGCTGAAATATTACGACAACAACGTCGGGCGCACCTTCGTCCTCTTCCGCGCCATGAAAGAGGCGGGAGTGCGCGATTTCATATTCTCCTCGTCGGCCGCGGTGTACGGCGATCCCGACGCGGTGCCGATCCGCGAGGAGAGCCCGCTGCGTCCGGCCAGCCCCTACGGCCGGACCAAGTACTTCATAGAAGAAGCGCTGCGCGACCTCCACGTTTCCGACGGAGTGCGTTCGGTGAGCCTTCGCTATTTCAACGCGGCGGGCGCGGATCCCTCCGGAGGCATCGGAGAGCGCCATTCGCCGGAAACACATCTCATACCCCTCGTGCTCCGCGCGGCCGTCGATCCAGGTTATGCGATAACGATATTCGGGAGGGATTACGACACGCCGGACGGAACCTGCATACGGGATTATATTCATGTGAACGATCTCGCCGACGCCCACGTGCTCGCCGTCCGGCGACTGCTCGAAGGAGGCGCGTCGGCGGTTTACAACCTGGGCAACGGCAGCGGCTTCTCCGTGCTCGAGGTTATCGAATCCGCGCGCCGCGTTACCGGCAGGACGATCAGGACGGTCGACGGCCCCCGCAGGAGCGGCGACCCGGCGCGCCTGGTGGCGTCCTCGGGAAAGGCGGTCTGCGAACTCGGCTGGAAACCAGCCTTTACCGACCTGGACGGAATCGTCGAAACGGCATGGAGATGGGAGTGTTCGGGGAAGAGACCATCATATTGACGGTTTCCCGCCGGCCCGGGGCGCGGTAAATCGCGTAAAGATACACATTAAACCCGATTGTTGCATTATTATGCAAAACGAAATATGTTGACAAATATCACCGTCGCTGTACACGGGTTGCAGCGCATATTTCATCCCGGGGGGCGGCATACATGGCTGACATACGGAAGATCTTCTATCCCGAATCGATAGCGGTGGTCGGGGCCACCGAGAATCTCTTTAAATGGGGCTCGTATATATTCACCAATATCATTGCCGGCGGTTTCCAGGGGAAGGTGTATCCAGTGGCGAAAAAAAAGGAGACCGTCTACGGGCACCGCGCGTACGGCTCGGTCGCGGAAATTCAGGATCCCGTGGACCTGGTTTTCATCACCACGCCGGCCGCGTCGGTGATGGGAGTTCTCGCCGATTGCGTCGCGAAGGGAGTGAAAAACGTGGTGATGATCACTTCGGGTTTCAGCGAGACGGGAGAGGAGGGCAAAAGGCTGGAGGAGGAGATGGTGTCATTCGCGAGGGCCAACGGAATCAACGTTGTGGGGCCCAACACCATGGGCATAGTGAACACCGCGGTCGGCCTGTACGCGACCGGATCGCAGGTGCGCGCGCCGAGAGGCGGGATATCGATTATCGCTCAGAGTGGAAACGTCGGAAACCAGATAATGGAGTGGGCCGAACAGCAGAACATCGGCGTAGGCAAGTTCGTCGGCTCGGGCAACGAGGGCGTGATCGGTTGCGAGGATTATATCGGGTATTTCGGGGACGACGCGGACACCACTGTCGTGCTGATGTACATTGAGGGAGTGGACGACGGCAGACGCTTCATGGATTCCGCGCGGGGCGCCAGCATGAGGAAGCCGGTCATCGCCCTTAAGGCGGGGCGGACGGAGATCGGCAGCAGGGCCGCGGCCTCGCACACGGGAGCCATGGCAGGTTCGTTTAAAACATATGAAAGCGCCCTGCGACAGAGCGGGGTCATCCTGGTAAAGGCGCCGACCGAGCTTCTCACTATCTCGTCGGCCTTCGACAGTATGCCGCTGCCCAAAGGCAACCGGGTCGGGGTGGTTACGCTCGGGGGGGGGT
>JAGODA010000063.1 GCA_017998475.1 Spirochaetota bacterium
ATTCGGTCCCGAGAATCTCCGCGGAGGGAAGTCCGTTGTCTTCCTCGATCCGGATGGCAACCAGGTGGAACTCTGCTATCCGAGGATGAACATATAGGCGCGCGGTCATGGATGCCCGGATCAGGGAGCTTATCCGTAAAGCGAAAATAGTTCCCGTGGCGGTTTTCGGAGACACGAAGAGCGCCGTCAGGACAGCGGCTTTGCTCGAAGAGGCGTCGCTTCCGCTCGTGGAAGTGACGCTGCGTACCGAGGCCGCCTTCGACTGCATCCGCGAGATCGCGCGAACGCTTCCCGGTGTGACGATAGGGGCTGGTAGCGTACTCTCCGTCGAATCACTGAAAAAAGCGGCGGACGCGGGGGCTGCGTTCTTCGTGGCGCCGTGTCTTGATACCGAGGTAATGGAGTACGCCTCAGCGCTCGATGTCAGCTTCATTCCCGGCGTCGCGACCCCTTCGGAGCTCAACCAGGCCCTTAAAAGCGGCAGCGATATCATCAAAATATTTCCGGCCGGCGTCCTCGGCGGCGTAAAGTATATAGACGCGGTAACGGCCCCCTTTAAGACAAGGCGCTTCGGACTCATCCCTACCGGCGGTGTGGGCGAGTCGAATGTCGCGGAGTATCTCGCCAATCCGTTTGTCGTAGCATGCGGGGCATCCTCGATAGTGGATCCCGCCCTCGTTGACGCCGCCGATTATGATGCCCTCGCCCGCAGAATCGAAGGGATGAAAAAGGTCGCGGGACTCTGATCGGTCGGCTTGTTCCTACGACATGTCGCTATCCCCTTTATTCATCCGCGCCTTCGAATTGAGGGCGGAACTGTTTGATCTTTCAGATGAAGGATGCTTCAGGCTCTTTAACGCCGCCGGCGACGGCCTGGACGGGCTCACCATCGACCTTTATGAAGAATATCTGCTTGCCCAGCTGTATTACGATGAAACACACGATCGCGCGGACGAAATCCTCTCAGCGCTGGAGCCCGCCGTGGCCAGGCTGCCCCGTGCGCCGCGTGCCCTGCTCGTAAAGGACAGGCGCAAAATAGATGACGGTGATGGATACACGCTCCGGCGCTCGAGCCATACCGTATGGGGAGAGACACCGCCGCCCGGATACCGCGTGAGGCACTCGGGCATGACGGTGCTCGTGGATCTGGTGCACGGACAGCATACGGGCCTGTTTCTTGATATGCGCGAGGTCCGCGGGAAACTTCGCCCCTATTACTCCGGGGGAGGGCACCTGCTCAACCTTTTCGCGTACACCGGTGTCTTTTCGGTGCATTCCCTCCTTAACGGCGCGCATTCGGCCGTGAACGTGGACCTGTCGGCGGCCGTTCTCGAAAGGGCCCGCGAGAACTACCGTGCGAACGGCCTGGAGTGCGACGACAGGGACTTCGTTCGAGGCGATTCCTTCGAATGGCTGAGGCGTTTCGGCAGGAAGGAAAGGCGTTTCGACATGGTGATCTTCGATCCGCCGACCTTTTCGAGAAACAGGCGAAGGAGCTTCTCGGTGAAAAGGGATTACCGCACGGCGCTTGACGCCATCAGTACATGCGCGCCTGGAGGGATGGCTCTCACCACGATAAACGCAGAATCGGTAAACGAACGGGAGTATCGCTCTTTTCATCCCCGGGAATGGGAGATTGTTTTCTATTGCAACGAATCCTCCGATTTTGTTTATAAAACTACACCCTACTTGAAAGCCGGGTTGTGGAAAATTCCGCTGTAGAAAAGCCCGGCCGGGCCGCGAAGCGCCGGCCGGGGGATGGAAGGAGTGACGCGCGGCAGTGTGTTCCGGAGTGACAAATAAAATTCTTGACAAGGGCGTAAATCTCAATACAGTACGGTGATTAAAGTGGGATGAAAACGAATCCATGCTCTATCTTTCGCTGATACTCATCGCTTCAGGTCTCTTCCTGGTCGTAACCTCGCTATACTCTACTCAGCATACGCGCCGAAGCGTCAGTCTCGGCGATCGGTTCGTGCCGAATGACGATTCCCATTATGTTATGGATGAACGGCTGTCGGATGCCGGACGGGAGCGCTCCCATCATCCTGGCCGCCACCGGGGAAGCGTGTCCCGTCAGCGAACGGACATTGAACCGGGCCCTCCGCTGGAGGACTTTCGCGGAGAGGACGATACCGCTTCGGTGGAACTTTCAGCCGAACCGTCCGGAATTTTAGACGAGCTCGATACCCATTTTAACGATAATGATACTGATAAGGCGGAACCGGAAGCCGCCTCCGCCGGGGAGCGGCCGGTATCGGGCAGGACGGTGCTTTACGAAGACTCATCGGGTCTGGTGGATTACGACGGAGGGGAGAGCGCGATCGATCCCACGCTGGAGGCATACTCCAGGCTGAAACGGATAGGCGAGGGTGAAGTGCAGATTGCCGCCGAGGGGCTGATCGTGCGCGCCGGAAAGGCGACACACCGCTTCGATTTTTACAAGATGCGCGATTATAAGGTCGGGGACAACTATATCGCGCTGTATCTCAGAAACAGCCGGTCGGTCAGGCTCTTTCTGGTGGACGGGAACCCCGAGCTCAGGTTTGAAATACAGGCGGCAGTCGAGGATTACTTCCGTAACGCGGGTTGATATGTACTCACATTATAAAACACGTAAAAGAAACAGCGGACTGTTCAGGTTTTTCGGCCTCATGGTCGCGGCCGGCGCGGTGGTCTTCCTGTTCGTTAACTTCAAGCAATACATATTCTTCTGGAAATATACCCAGCACCGAATCGCCCGAGAGATTGCCGTGGCGATGAACACCCGGTCGCCGGAGGAACGCGAGAAGCTCCTGAAAAACATCGCGTCCAACTGTGAGGAGCTGGACGGCGACAATCAGCTGTCAGCCGAGGCCTTTTTTATGGCGGGCGAGGCCAATTGTCTGCTCGGCGAGGCGGTAATGGGAAGAACCTTTTCGGAAGCGTTGATCCACGACGGCGTTCCCGTCGCGGTGGGCGAAGCGGCACGGCCTCATTTCATCGCCGCCATACGCTGCGTCAACAAGGGGCGCGCCCTTTCGGGAGGGATCGAGCCCAGGCAGGCGCTGGTCCTTGCGAAGGCCGGTTTTTACGCGGGATATTACGGCGGGGAAACGCTCCATTCCATCGTGGCGGCCGTGGGGCCCGCCTCCTCCCTCACGTCAGTGGACGACGCTCGCTTCTGCGCGCTGATGAACATACTGGCCGGAAAGGACGAGGCGGGGTTTCGCCTTCTCGCGGAATACGGCAAGACCACGGACACCCTGGAGGGCAGGCTCTTTCAGGCGACGCTGTACGCCATATCGAAACAGTATACAAACGCCATCCTTAACTATCAGGAAATCCTGAAGAAGACCGCGGACAGCGCCATACTGAAGCTCGCGCATATCAATCTCGGCAAGCTGTATTTTAACCAGTCCCTGTACAATGAATCTCTTGTCCACTTTACCGGCGCGCTCGCGATCGATGAACGCGACAGCCAGCTTAAGATCTGGATAGGGAAAAACTACTCGGCGCTCGGCAACAAGGCAAAGGCACGCGCGGTGTGGAGCGAGGTACTGGCGATCGACTCGGCCAACGAGGAGGTCAAAAAACTGTTAAGCCCCGCCATGTGACGGTTGTCGGCGCCGGTTATATTGTATTTTGGGATATTATCGCTTGACAAAAAATTCTGTTATAATAAGTGAATGGGGACGGACCTGCATATGCCGCGTCCGCGGATAGTGGATCCTGTAATACCGTAAATAATCAATCCCAAGGGAGTCTTTACGGGAATAATTGCCGTGAGTAGTGCGGTTTTTTTCCGGTTTTTGTCGGCCTGTCCCTTCCGCTGGAAGGGACAAAAGCGGTCGAGATGTACAGCGCCGGGTTTTTGAAGTTAATGTTGAATGTTGTCGATAAAGAGGCGTTCCGCGGATCGTAAGGCGGACGGTCAGGCTTACGCCCCCGGCGGAAGGTTTGCGGGCCAGCGGCGAACACGGCGCCTCTATTTATTCCGGTAATCCGGGAAGAGGAGATCGGTATTATGTTCAGTTCCATATATGGAATGTTTTCCAACGACATGGGGATCGACCTGGGGACGGCTAACACGCTCGTGCATGTGAAGGGCCAGGGAATCGTGCTCAGTGAACCATCGGTCGTCGCCGTGCAGAGCGGCACCGGCAAGGTGCTCGCCGTGGGACACGAAGCCAAGCGCATGCTCGGACGAACTCCCGGAGACATCGTCGCGATACGGCCGATGAAAGACGGGGTTATAGCGGACTTCGAAACGGTCGAAAAGATGATACGCTATTTTATCACCAGGGTGCACAAGCGTAAAACGCTCGTCCGCCCCCGGGTGGTGATAGGGGTTCCGTCCGGGATCACCGAGGTGGAAAAGCGTGCGGTGCGCGAGTCAGCCGAACAGGCCGGCGCGCGCGAAATATTTCTTATCGAAGAGGCGCTGGCGGCCGCGATAGGCGCGAATATTCCTATCCACGAACCCGCCGGACACATGATCGTGGATATAGGCGGGGGCACCACGGAGATCGCCGTCATCTCGCTCGGCGGCCTTGTAATAGCCGACTCCGTGCGCGTTGCGGGTGACGAATTCGACGAGGCTATAATAAAGTACATGCGGACGCAGTACAACCTTGTGATAGGGGAACGCATGGCCGAGGAGGTCAAGTTCCGCCTGGGGAACGCGTTCCCCGAGAAAAAGGCCGAATCAATGGAGCTCAAGGGGCGCGACGCGATATCGGGACTTCCCCGCACCCTCGAAATCGACAACTCGGAAATCCGCAAAGCGTTGAAGGAACCGGTCGACCAGATCCTCGACGCGATCAAGAGGATACTTGAAAAAACGCCCCCGGAGCTCGCGGCGGATATCGTGGAGCGCGGTATCGTTATGACCGGAGGTGGTTCCCTGCTCAAGGGGCTCGATAAATTCATCAGCAAGGAAACGGGCGTTCCGGTGATTCGGGCCGAGAATCCTCTGACATGCGTCGTACTGGGGGCCGGGAAGTTCCTCGAGGAACTGAAGAACCTCTACCGGGCGAATCTCAAATAGCATTTCCAAAAACACGGCGGCCCTCAGGGGCCGCTCGTTAATTACAGGGACAGGTGGACGATCCCATTGGAATTCCTTGACAGACATAAATCGATCATCGCGTTCTGCGCTTTTTCGCTGTTCTGTTTCGTTTCGCTCGCTCTCCGCTCCTCCGCTCTGACGTTCAGTCTCGAGGGAGTGGGAAGTCTCGCCCTCATGCCTTTTCAGAAGGCATATTACAGCGTCCAGCAGGGCGTCCACATGCTGTGGGCCGGTTTCACGGAGCTCGGCGACGTCAGGGATGAGCTCGTCCGCACCCGGGAGAAGCTTCAGCATTACGAGACCGTCGCCGAGGAGCTGGGCGAGATAAAGAAGGAAAACGAACGCCTCCGACAGCTGCTGGACATGCAGCAGCGCGTCGAGTATACGTCCATTTCCGCCACTATCATCTCCAAGGACCCGGACAACTGGTTCAGAACCATCGTCATCAATCGCGGTGAGGCTGACGGCGTCCGTGTGAATATGCCGGTCATCGCGTTCCGGGGCGAAGAGAAGGCCGTGGTGGGAAAAGTGATCGAGGTTCGCGGCAGGATCTCGCGGGTGCTTCCCATCATCTCCACCGACATGCGGCTGGGCGTTATGTTCCAGGAAAACAGGTTTCCGGGCCTGAGCCTTGGGTACGCTCCCAATTCCACGCTCGTTCTGATGGATTATATCAGTAAATCGGCGACCATCAAGTTCGGCGATGTGGTCATCACTTCCGGCCAGGGCGGCGTGTTTCCCCAGGGGCTTCTTGTCGGCAAAGTGATCAAGACCCTTGTCACCGATACGAGCGCCTACCAGAAGGCCCTCGTGCGTCCCATCATCGACTTCAATCAGGTTGAAAACGTGTACGTTATAAAAAAAGAGCCGGATGCCGAGCTTCTCAAAATGCTCGAACCGGAGGAACAATGATCGTGACATACATATTGACGGCGGCCCTGGTGCTCGCCTCGCTTATCGTGCAGGGACATTCTTCCTTCGAGATTCTGCGCATAGCGGGCTGCAAACCCGACCTCATCTTCATCGTCATCGTTTATATGGCGTATAATTTCGGATCGTTCTACGGGGAGACCACAGGTTTCATAGCCGGAATTTTTCACGACGCCATCTCAAATTCCCCGCTCGGCCTGCTCGCCTTTCCGAAAATGCTTCTGGGGTATGTGGTGGGCTTTTTCGGCAGGTCGGTGTTCCGGCAGAACATTCTGACCGTCGCCCTGCTCATCTTTCTTTCCTCGCTCCTGAAGGGCGTGGTGACCCTCTTTCTCGCGTACCTGTTTCACACCGCCGCGGTGTCATCCCTGGTGCACGTGGTTTTTCCCGAATCGTTCTACAACGCGCTGCTCGCGCCGCCCCTGTTTTTTCTGTTCGACAAGCTTTTCGAGAAGGAACTGGCGAGGGAGGGATACTGACGCATGTCCCAGACGTCCCTTCGAACCAGAATGCTGGAGGCGTTCAGGCGCCGGATGTTTTTCATAATGGGAACGATGGCCGCCGTCTTTATCATACTGCTCGGCCAGATCGTCAACCTTCAGCTCATCCAGGGCGAGACCTACAAAGAACGTTCCCGGATGAACATGGAAAACTACATCCCCATTCCCGCCTCGAGGGGCGAAATGTATGACCGCAATTTTAAGATCGGCCAGCACAAGATGGTCATCGTCTCCAACAGGCCGTCGTTCAATATAACGACCATTCCGGCGAGTTTTAAAAGCAAGGAAGAGATGGACGCGGTGATGAAAACCCTGTGCCGTCTGCTTAAAATATCGTATGACGACGTTATGGCGGATATTCGATCGCGGAACCCCTGGGAACGTGTCGTGATCCGCGAGGATATCGGTTTCGATACGATTGTAGTGATCGCCTCGAACCAGCACCGTTTTCCCAATATCGACTGGGAGGACGCGCCCGTCCGGGTCTACAATTACGGAAATATGTTCTCGCACGCGGTGGGCTATATAGGAACGATCAGTCCCGCCGAGTACAAAAGGCTGCGCGACTCGGGCTATCGGCACTATCAGAAAATCGGAAAATCGGGCCTGGAGGGCGAGTACGACAGCCTTCTCAGGGGAGTTGACGGGCATTACCGGCGCGTGGTCGATGTGCGAAACCGCATCGAGGGAGAGGAGGTGGGTCTTCAGGCGGTCGCCGGCAATAATATCGTACTTTCCGTTGATTTTGAGGTACAGAAGGCGGCCTGGGAGGCGATGAAGGACCTCAAGGGAAGCTGTGTGGTTCTGAAACCTCACACAGGCGAAGTCATCGCCCTGGTAAGCCGCCCGGATTTCGACCCGAATCTGGTCATATCTAAAAACAACGCCAAAATCATCGAGGAGCTCAACACCGACAAGAACAAGCCCTTCCTGAACAGGGCCATACAGTCGAAGTATCCTCCCGCATCCACATTTAAGATCGTGACCTCGATCGCCGCGCTCGAGGAGGACAAGTGGAATCCCAATTACACGTTTTTCTGCCCCGGGAAATACACACTCAAGGGGTTCATCGACAGGGACTTCTACTGTTACAATTCGCACGGCACCCTCGATATGTACTGGGCCATAGCCAAATCTTGCAGCGTATATTTTTACCAGCTGGGATATAAAATCGGCCCCACGATTATATTGAAATACGCGGACTATTTCGGGCTTTCCGATAAAACGGGTATCGACCTGCCGGGGGAGACGCAGGGTTTCCTGCCGACAAAAAAATGGAAGCTGAAGACTTTCGGCCAGCAGTGGTTTGACGGGGATACGGTGAATCTGTCCATCGGCCAGGGCTTTGTCAGTGTCACTCCCATCGAAATGGCCAACCTGGTCTGCGGCATCGTGAATAACGGGATAATCATGAGACCGCACCTGGTAAAGGAGGTGCTCTCTCCCGACAACAAAAAGGTCCTGAGAAAGACCGAGCCCCGGAAGCTGAGGGAGATTCCGCTCTCGCCCATGACGCTCGACACCCTCCGGCAGGGCATGAGGCTTGCGGTTAAGAGCGGGACCGCGGGAAGGCTCTCGTATCTTAAAGTCCCGATAGCCGGAAAGACCGGGACCGCGCAGACGCGCTCGAAGAGGAAGGACGATTATTCCCAGCACGCCTGGTTCGTGGGGTACGCCCCCTTCGACGGTCCGGTGGAAAACGCCGTGGCGGTGGTCGTTATGATCGAGTACGGAGTCGCAGGCGCGGTCGGCGCGGTCCCCATCGCGGAGCGCGTGTTCTCAAAGATGGTGTCGCTGGGGTACTTCTGATGCTGAGAAAAAACGAGATATACAGAATCGACTATGTCCTTGTGTCGGCGGTGATGGCGGTGATCATCATCGGCATACTCATGATCTATTCAGCGGGTTTCGATCCGATCGATCGCACCAACAACGGTTTGTACAAGCGCCAGATCGTCTGGTTCATTGTCGGCTTCATCCTCATGCTCATAATGACATTCGTACGTTATAAATCTCTCGGAGATTACTGCCTGTACATTTATTTCTTCGTACTCGCGCTCGTTATCGTAACCACGTTTTTCGGCACGCCGATCCGTAACACGCGCGCATGGCTGACCTTCGGGTACTTCTCGATCCAGCCCTCGGAATTCATGAAGCTCGCGGTGGTCATCGTACTCGCGAAGTATCTCGAGTTGCGCGAGCGTGACATCCATCATCTCCGTGAGCTTCTGGTTCCGACCGCGGCAACGGCCGTACCCGTGCTTTTCATACTCATGCAGCCGGATTTCGGGACCGCGATGGTGTTCATACCGGTTCTCTTCGCCATGCTGTTCATAGGTGGCGCGGACGCCTCGCACCTTATCGCGGTTATCAGCATAGCCGCAATTGCGCTGATTTTCCCGATGGTCCTCACCTACAGGGAATGGGTCGCGGCCCAGGACGAAAGCATCATCGTAAGCTTCTTCAAGGATTACAGTCTGCTGTTTTCGGTTGCCGGTTTCCTGATGGTCGTGGCGATCGCGATGTACGTATTGCACTTCTTCATGATCAAAAAAATATTCAGAAAGATATACATCCCGTCCGTTGTCGTTTCTCTGGGTCTCTTCTTTTCGGTTTTCATCATGCGCTTTCTTAAAGATTACCAGAAAAAGAGGATTCTGGTGTTTCTGAATCCGGATCTCGATCCCCACGGGTCCGGCTACAACGTCATCCAGTCCAAAATCGCGATAGGATCCGGCGGTTTTTTCGGGAAGGGTTTCCTCAACGGTTCTCAGGCGCAGCTGGGATTCCTGCCGGAGAAATCGTCCGATTTCATCTTCCCGGTGATAGCCGAGGAATGGGGCTTCCTGGGCGCCGTGGTCATCCTCGGGCTCCTGTGTCTCATAGTAATGCGTGGGGCTCAAATCGCGCTGGAGGCGAAAGACAAGTTCGGCGCGCTTCTCGCCGCCGGGATCTCGTCGATTTTCTTCTTTCACATACTCATTAACGTGGGTATGGTGCTCGGAATCATGCCGGTCACCGGCCTTCCGCTCTCCTTTGTCTCTTACGGCGGTTCCAATCTTCTGGTGGGGATGATATCCATAGGCATCCTCATCAATATTCGCATGAACAAATTCGTCTACTGATCGTCCAGCCCGCCTCCATTATAGACGCGGTCCCCGCCGGGTGTTCGCATGCCCGCGCGACTTCGCCGGCGGAGAGGCGTGGAGATGAGCCGGTCCGGGAGCGGTGTCATATGGTCATATTGTCAATATGGCATATTTTAATATAAAAAAGAATTGAAACTTTCATAAATTGTGACATTCTGTGAGACATTTCGGCAGCGGCCGGCGGTGAGAGGACGTGCCCATGTGTGGTTCCGGCCTCCGCCTCGGTGCATGCGGGTTCAGGCGAGCGCGGCAGTTTCACTCATTATAGTGATTACGGACGGGGTATGGTAATAAGGATCCTATTAGTACTGCTGCAGATATCCTTCACCGCGCACATATACTTCCTGATTCAGTACGTGCTCAGGAGGGAGGGGAAGTCCCTGCGGCGCTTCATCAACACCGCGATCAGCAACATCGTGCTGGCGGGAGCGCTGACCATACTGGTGATTTTCCGTCCCGATCTTATCCGAAACGTCAACCTGCAGTTTCTCCTGTGGATTATGGCGGGCCTTATCATGGTCATCATGATAATGATCAAGGTCACCATATTGAGAAACATGTACCGCCGCTCCCAGGACCCGGCCAACTATCATTTCAATTTCTTCGGCAAGAAGGTTTTGCATTCGAAGGTCGTTTTGCAGGAGGAGATTTATATATTCCTTTTTACCATTCCGTTTTTTCTTTTCTGCGGAGCGTATTTTTTCGCGCGCCTGGTCAATCTCCTTATGTTCGGACAGCTCTGAGATCGCAGCGCACGGAAGCTCCGGCGGACGGAAGCGGATGGTACTGCGATGCGCACCGCGCGCCGTGTCGATGATGGCGAATACCGTACCGCGAGCGGGGATTAACGGCCTTTGGACCTTTTGGCGCGGTCGGGAATAAATATTAGTGGATTTTTTCAAGTAATCAAAATAAGTTGTATATACACTGCGGATAAATTGGTTTTCACGCGAGGATGCCCCGCCATCCAAACGGCTGTCGGGCGGTTCCGGACAAAGTCCTTGCGATTCGCGGTTCAATAACTTCATATGGGGGTTTGGCCATGCCATTGATCACCGACAAGGTAAAGGAAAACGCCGAAAAGTGCAAGCGATGCGCTTTTCTTAAAATTAGAAACATGGAAATCGACAAGAACAGCGTCCTCTTCGATGAGGCCGTTATGACCATGGAGGGCATTTACCGCGCCAGCTGCACCATGTGCCCGTTCGTAAAGGATTTCGAAAAGGTTTTCGGCATGAAACCCTACGACTACTTCCCCATGAAGAACGTCGTGGTGAAAGACTAGTCGTGCCGGCCCGGCAGTGAAAAATGCCCCGGCGGTAATTCTCCTCAGCGGCGGTCTCGATTCCGCGACCGCCGCCGCGGTGGCGCTCAGGGACTCCTCGATCTGTTCGGCGATAACCTTCAGGTACGGCCAGCGTCACCAGGTTGAGGTTGATTTCGCGCGTCGTCTGGCCGCGTTCTTCGGTATTGGCGAGCACTGTATCATCGACATACCAGTGGATCTTTTCCGGAACACCGCGCTGAATCCCCGGTCGGGCCTGAGTGTTCCGAAGAATCGAGAGTTCGATCATGGCATACCGGACACGTATGTTCCCGCGCGGAACACGCTGTTTCTGGCCTACGCACTCGCGTTTGCGGAATCCAGGAACATGTGTTCCATTTATATCGGGGTGAACGCGCTCGATTACAGCGGATATCCGGACTGCAGGCCGGAATATATCGCCGCCTTCGAGAGGATGGCCAATCTGGGCACGCGCGCGGGCGTGGAAGGGAATCCCTGTTCCATACGGGCGCCCCTGATTGCCATGCGCAAATCGGAGATCATCAGGCTCGGATACGAGCTCGGGGTCGATTACTCTCTTACGCACAGTTGTTACGATCCCGGCGAGGACGGCGCGTCCTGTGGCGAATGCGACAGTTGCCTGCTGCGGAAAAAAGGATTCGAAGAGGCGGGGATCGCCGATCCCACGAGGTACGGTAAGTGATCAGAAAGGCAGGGTCCCATATCGGATCGTTTCTCCTGGCGCTCGCGGACGTGCTTTTCCCGTCGAGATGCGCCTCGTGCGGAGAACCGGTGTCCTACGCGGCCAGCCTGCTGTGCGGGCGGTGCAGGAATTCGATCGGACCGCTCGGGGAACACTGTGATCGATGCTCGGGCCTCGAGACGGCGGATGGATGCGGTTTCTGCGGGAACCGGAGGTTCTATCCAATCAGGCACATAGCCGCCGCCGAATACGAAGGCCCGGTGGAAAAAGCGCTGCACGGCCTGAAGTTTTCTGGACGCAGGCGGCTTTACCTCCCGCTGTCCGACCAGCTCTATAACGCCATCGGAGAGGCCGCCGGCGAGGTGGCCGTGGTAACCGCGGTCACCATGAACAGGACCAAAAGGTGGAGAAGGGGATACAACCAGTCCGAACTCATCGCGCGGCGCATCGCGCGCAGGCTCGGACGGCCGTATGTCCGGCTTCTCGGGGAGAATCCCCGCTCCGCGACCCAGAAGAAGCTCCACTCGCTGGAGAGGTATATCAACGTTTTGGGACGGTACAGGGCGGTCGATCCGGGGGCGGCGGCAGGCAGGAGGGTGCTCCTGGTTGATGATGTGCTTACCACCGGGGCCACGATAAACGAATGCGCCCGGGTGCTTGTGGATTGCGGGGCGGCGGGAGTTATTTCGGCTACGGTCGCCAGGGCCGGAATAAAAAAACTTGAAAACCTCTGACAGTGGTATACTATAAGCAGGCGCCACCGGCACTCCGGCTGAGCACTTATTCTGAAAACGGGAGATGTACACCCATGAAGCGGATTTCACACGAGAACGCGGAGATGATCGTCCTGGACGGTCGGATCGACCAGGACGCCTCGGAGGAGCTCGAATCGGCGCTGCAGGAATGCATAAAGAGCGGCACCTACAATATCTGCATAGACATGATTAACGTCAAACACATCTGCAGTTCGGCGCTCGGCGTGCTTGTGGCGGTTAAAAGGAAGATTAAAGACAAGGACGGCGACATCAAGCTCGTCATAGTGAATGACAATCTGCTCAAACTTTTCCAGACAACAATGCTTGACAAGGTATTCGAGATATTCGAATCTCAGCGGGAGTGCATGAATGCTTTCGATTAATGGTTCCGGCCCACGATATGCAGAATCGACGTAAATCCGATCTCGCCAGGATTCTCGAACCCATAGATCCTTATCTCAAAAAGGTCGATGAAACGATACGACGGATGCTCTCAACGGGCGTTCCTCTCATCGATGAAA
>JAGODA010000423.1 GCA_017998475.1 Spirochaetota bacterium
GTTCAGGACCAAGTACGAGCAATCCACCAAAGTCCCCGGTGACATGCTCAAATCGATCGAATTTCTTTCGGTTCTGCGCCGTATTCATGTGCTTTTCGGCGAATCGGACGAGGCAACCAAACTCAAAACCGCAATTGATGCCATGCGCGCCAGACTTGAGGCCGACGAGAAGGAAAAGGAAAAAGAGAAAAAAAGCGGCAAAAAGTAGTACCCCGTATACCCACCTTTTCATGATTTTATTTTTTTTAACTTGACGGACTGAAATAATTTTTGTACGTTATTAGCACTCAATCGTATAGAGTGCTAATAACGGTGGTGACATGAATACCGGTGAGAAAATAGACCGGCCTCTGAACGACAGGGAGGCTGCCATCCTTGGGGCCCTCGTTTATGAGTATATTACCACCGGAAAGCCGGTAGGCTCTAGATCGTTTGTCCACAAATACTCGTTTACCCTGTCTCCGGCCACCATGCGGAACGTCATGTTCGACCTGGAGATGATGGGCTATCTCATGCAGCCGCATACCTCGGCGGGGCGCGTGCCGACGGACAAGGGATACAGGTATTATGTGGATTCCCTTCTGGACACGTATGAATTCGTGATGAACGAGAAGGTCAGCGTGCGGGAGGAAATGATAAAGCGGGAGATGCAGCTTGACAAGATATTCAGCTCGCTGACGAAGACGATCTCGCTCGCGTCGCAATACGCGGGGGTGGTGCTTACTCCCAGGCCCGATTTCACCGTCCTGAAGCATATCGAACTGGTGCTTCTGGACAACAACGAAATCCTCGCGATCCTTGTGACGCGGAACGGAATCGTAATCAACAAGAAGGTTACGGTCTCCACAAACATCACCCAGGACGAGCTGTACAGGTTCAGCAAGTTTCTCACCGGCGAGCTCGGAGGGTATTCGCTCTTTGAGATAAAGAAGGACATGTTCGAATCTCTGCGCGCTGTAAAGGGTACGGAGATCGACAGTGCGATGGCCCTGGATATCGCGGAGCTCGCGCTCGCCGAGAGCGAGGATCCCGATCTCTACATTGACGGCGTTCAGAACCTTCTGCATATTCCGGAGATGATAGAGGCCGACCGGCTGAAGGGGCTTCTGCGCCTTGTCGAGGAGAAGAAGGTCCTGAGGGGTATCATCGAAAAGACCATGGAGCGTGACGGCGTGCAGACCCTTATAGGTGAGGAAATAACGGAGGCGGAGGTCTCCGGATGCAGCATAGTCACATCGTCATACAAGATCGGCAACAAGCGCGTGGGTGTTGTCGGCATTATAGGCCCCACGCGAATGGATTACAAAAAGGTCGTCCCGCTGGTTGATTATACGGGAAAGGTCTTTTCCGAGTTTCTGACGAAGATGTCGAAATGAAATCGGCCTCGGCACCGATCGGATTAAAGAGCATTGCATGGAGGAGAGAGGATGATGCGTGACCCGAAGAATGAAGCGAGGGAAAACGACAGGAAGGAACATGAAGTGGAAAACGCTGTCGATCCGTCGCGCACGCAGTCCGGCGAATCGGAGATCGAAACCGCCGGGCAGGATACGGGAGGGGAGGGACCTCCCGGGCAGACGGCAAATGACGATATGATCCGCCTTGACGCGGGCGACGTGGCCGAGGTGATCAGAAAGAAAGACGAGGAGCTGGTGAAGAAGAACGAGGAGATAGAGTCGCTCAAGGATGTCCTCAAGCGAAGGCAGGCGGATTTCGAGAATTACAAGAAACGTATGGTTAAGTCGCAGGATGAGTACAGGAACCTGGCCATACGCGACATGTCGATGGACATAATATCCATCAACGACGATCTGCAGCATGCGGTCGAGGCCGCCGGCGCCGTGAGCGAGAACTGCACCGTCGCGGAGGTTAGGACCGCCTTTCTGGAGGGGGTTTCGATGATCTCCAGGCAGGTGGAGGACATGCTCAAGAAATACGGAATCGAGGAGATCGAATCCATCGACCGCGAGTTCGATCCGGTACTCAACGAGGCGGTGGAGATCGATGAGAGCCCGGATGTCGAACGGGACACCATCACGAAGGTGTATCGGAAGGGCTTCAGGATGGGAGATACCGTCGTCCGGGCGGCGAAGGTGCGGGTAAGCCGCCCCGCCCGGAAGGTGGAACAGGGCGGGTGCGAGCAGTGCGGTCCCGGAGACGGTGCCCGGGCTGATGGAACGCCGAACTGACGGCCGCCGTCGGTATGCGGCCGAAAGGATACAATAAATCAAGGTGAAAATAACTTTTTAACTTTCAAAGGAGCATGACAATGGGAAAGATAATAGGAATTGATCTGGGAACCACGAATTCCTGCGTTTCGGTAATGATGGGCGGGGAGCCGGTGGTGATCCAGAACTCGGAAGGGCAGAGGACGACGCCTTCGATAGTCGCGTTTACCGACAAGGGAGAGCGCCTGGTCGGCCAGGTTGCGAAAAACCAGATCATCACAAACCCGGAAAACACGATTCGCTCCATAAAGAGGTTCATGGGGCGGAATTACTCGGAAGTCCAGGGCAAGATCAAGATGGTATCCTACAATGTGGGCGACGACGGAAAGGGCGGCGTTAAAGTAAAGACCATGGCCGGCGAGTTCACCCCGCAGGAAATTTCCGCCAGGGTGCTTCAGAAGATGAAGCAGACCGCGGAGGATTTTCTGGGCGAACCGGTGACCCAGGCGGTCATCACGGTGCCGGCATATTTCAACGACGCTCAGCGTCAGGCCACCAAAGACGCCGGAAAGATAGCCGGCCTTCACGTGGAGCGCATCATTAACGAGCCGACTGCGGCCGCTCTTGCTTACGGCCTGGATAAAAAG
>JAGODA010000064.1 GCA_017998475.1 Spirochaetota bacterium
CCTTTTAACAGCATGGAACTCTGCGTCCCCCGATGTGGACTCGTCGCCGATGTAAATAAGGCGTGTCCCGCCGGCCGCCAGGTAATGCCGCAGAGCGTTCGCGGCCATGGGATGGTCGAGGAGCGGCCAGGCGAGCATGAGCGTCCTTCCGGGGTGGAGCGCCGCGAAGCGCTCGTCGCCGTTATGGACCGGGTACCATTCCGACTCGAACCAGGCGTTCATATCCTCCCAGCCGCCGTGGGGCCAGGGAAGGGAGTCCTCGGGCGGAAGGCGGTCGAAGGCGATAACGTCCGCGCCGAGCTGGGCCAGGCAGCGGGCCCAGTAGCCGGTGCCCGCGCCGATCTCCACCAGCGGCGAATGGAAGGCGATCATCTCGAGGATGCCGATGGTCGGCACCGAAAAGGCGTACCGGGAGGTGAGTTCCGTGCGGTGATTGAGGATCTCCCGCGCGTCCGCCCCGGATCCGGCGATGCGCCCCACGAGAACGCGAAGCTCCTCGAGGAAGGGATTGTCGATGCGCCGGTCGGCCTCCGGAAACCGATAGGAAGTAATATCGTGCATGGCGTGGGAAAAATACTCGACGGTACGAACGGCCGCAATTATTTTTTCCCTGCCGCGGCGGTACGGGAGGTTCACAATGGATAAAGCTGCATCGCGCAGGATGGAATTCCAGGAGCTGTTCGCCCGCTATGGGAAGGAACCGGACTGGAAATTCCTGTCTGACACTTTCGCCGACATGGCCGATCACGAGTGGAAGGGACTGATACATTCGATCAATCTTATACTCGCGCGCCGCGCGGAACGGGAAAGAAAAAACTGACCCTCCGGGGAGGGCGAACACGAGCCCATCGATCTGCCGGTGTCCGCGCGCTTTGTGCCGCCTGCGGGGCACGGTAACAATCGGTGCAGTAGTGATATGAATGCGAACAAAGAGGTCCTGCCCGCTGTCATAATGGCGGAACGCTACCGGCATTTTGCAAACCGACTCGGTGGCCTCATCCGCCGCTCACGCCTCCGAGCGGCGAACAATACCGCGCCGCGCTCCAGGGGCCGGCTTCGCGGCGCCCCGGGACGGGCGCCTTAGCCGCGGGCAGGGGACGGATCGACTTCACCGTGAGGCTCGTCGCGCCCTGGTCGTTCTCGACCATACCCTCGATCACATACGGGCGGAGCCCGTCCAGCACCCGCGAGAACGAGCGGTACTCCTCCGGGAAGAGGACCGTTTCGTAGATGGCCGTTTCGTCCTCGAAGCTCACGAACTCCATGGCGTCCCCCCGCGCCGTGAGGATCTCCTTCCTCGTAACGGGCCAGCCGGCCAGCCTGACCCGCCGCCCGACCAGACCGGGAAGGTCGCGTCCCATGGAGCGGGAGAGCCCGGCGAGCGCCTCGCCCCACAGCGCCAGCGGATGGTGTCCGCACAGGAAGCCCAGCCGTTCGAATTCCACCTGAAGCTCCTCCGCGGAGAGAGGCCCGCGCCGCGCCGTGGGCCGCCGCGGCGCTTCCTCCGCGAAGAGTGCCGGGCCCTCGCCCGGGAGGCGCGCGGCCCCCTGTTCGGCGAGTACGCGCAGCAGTTCCCGGAGCTGGAGGCTCCGCCGCTCGCCACCGAAGAGCCCGTCGAAGGCCCCCGCGCCGCACAGGGCCACCAGATCGCCTTCGCCCGGAGCGGCGCGCGCGACGAAGTCCGCGGGAGAGACGAACGGACCGGCCCGCGCGCGCGTCTCCAGCATCGCGCCCAGCGTGGCGGAGGAGAGGCCCGCGACAGCCATGAGACCCACCCGCACCTCGCGTCCGCGCCCCCGGTAGCGGAGGGCGCTCTCGTTCACGTCGGGGCCGAGCACGGAGAGCCCCATCCTGCGCGCCTCGCTTATGTACGCGCCGCTCGAATAATACCCGCCCCCGTTCGAAAGCACCGCGGCCATGAACTCCGCGGGGTGGTGGGCCTTGAGGAAGGCCGACTGGAACGAGACCATGGCGTACGAGGCCGAGTGCGCCTTGCAGAACGAGTAGCCGTCGAACGAGCGTATCATCGACCATATCTCGTCGATCGCGGCGGCCTCCACACCGCGCCCGAGCGCCCCCTCGTAGAAGCGTTCGCGGTAGGCGGCAAGGCGCTTTTCGCGGTTCTTTTTGGTGAGGATCTTCCGCAGGCCGTCGGCGTCGGCGTCGGAAAAGCCCGCCAGGGCCACGGCGACCTTCGAAACGTCCTCCTGGTAGCACATGATGCCGTAGGTCTCGGCGAGTATGCGGTCCAGGCGCGGATGGAGCGGCGCGTACTCCTTCCCCTTCAGGCGGCGTACGTACTCGGCGATGAAGCGGTTCGCGGCCGGGCGTATTATCGAGGAATGGATCACCAGGTGCTCGAAGTCGCCGCGCCCGGTCTTTTTCTGGAGCTGGCGCATGGCCGGGGACTCCACGTAGAAGACGCCGATGCTGTCGCCGCGCGCGAGGAGGCGCCGCGTATCCCCGTCGTTCAGCGGGTCCCAGGCGAAGGGGTCGATCGCGACGCCGTTGTCCCGGAGGTCGGCGAGCGCGTCGCGCACCACCGCGAGCGAGCGGTTGCCCAGGAGGTCGATCTTCACAAGGCCCGCCCTCTCGACGCCGTCCTTGTCCCAGCCCAGAAGCGGCGAGCCGTCGTTCGCCGTCTGCACCGGCGCCAGCTCGTCGATGGGGCCGGGGGTGATGACGACGCCGCCCACGTGGACGCTCGCGTGCCGCGGGAGTCCCGTTATGCGCCGGGCGACGTGCGCGATCTCCTCCCAGGTATTCCCCAGGTCCTCCGGAAGTCCGGGCGCGCGCCGCGCGATGAGGCGGCGCTCGACGGCGCCGATCTCCTCCTCGGGAATGCCGTGGGCGCGGGCGGTCTCGCGCAGGGCCGAACGCCCCTGGAAATGCACCATGGTGCTCACGCGCGCGACGCGGCGCGGGCCGTACTCGCGGAACACCGATTCGATCAGCGCGTCGCGCTCGTCCCAGGCGAAGTCCACGTCGATATCGGGCGGGTCGCGACGCTCGGGGTTGAGGAAGCGCTCGAAGTAGAGGTGATGGCGCAGGGGGTCGACGTTGGTGATGCCAAGGCTGTAGGCGACGATGCTCGCCGCGGCGCTCCCCCGGCCGCAGGTGAGCGAGGAGCGCGACACGATGCCCGCCACCGCCAGGAAGTAGGAGGAGAACCCCTTGCGCTCGATGATGGAAAGCTCGTATTCAAGGCGCTCCATCACGCTCTCGGAGAGCTCGCCGTAGCGGCGCTCCGCGCCCTCCAGCGCGGCGCGGCGAAGCGCCTCGGCGGGCGCGAGCGGGCCCCCGGGCACCGGCGGAAAGACGAAGCCCTCGAAGTCCCCGGCGTAGCCGCACATCGCGGCTATCCGTCCGGTGTTCTCGAGGGCGTCGGGAAGCCCCTCGAAGATCCGCGCGGCCTCGGCGGGGCCGAAGAGGAGGGGCCCAGCGGGCGCGAGATCCTCGTCCCTCACCGAGGAGACGGTCGTGCGCGCGGCGATGGCGCGAAGCACCCGGTGGACGCGCCTGTCGTCCTGTGAAAGAAAGCCCGTCTCCCCGCAGGCGGCCAGCGGTATGCCGAGCCGGCGGGCCTCGCGCTCCGCGCGCCGGGAGGTCGGCGTCACCATGGCATACAGCTCCCCGACGCGGCCCCTCAGCCGCGCGAGGAGCTCCGTCGTGTCGGAGAGTACCACCAGCCCGTCGGAACGTTCCGCGAGCGCCGCGGAGAGGCAAAACCCCGCATCGCGCATGCGCGCGCTCGTAAGGCCCGTGAGGCGCGAAAAGCCCCGCCTGTCGCGCGCGAGGACGAGGGCCCGCGCATCCTCGGTCCGAAACTCCACGCCTATTATCGGGCGAACGCCCCGCCGCGCGCAGGCCTCGGCGAAATCGTGCATGCCGTGGAGGTTGTTGATGTCGGTGAGCGCGAGGGCGTCGCAGCCCAGCGCGGCCGCGGCGTCGACAATCTCGTCCGGCCGGCGCACGCCGTAGAGCAGGGAAAAGCACGAGCGGGTGTGCAGATGCGTGAACACGGCATCACCTCAGGCGGGCCCGCGCGTCGCCGATGCCGCGCGCACGGCCCCGCGCCCGTAGCGCCGGCGGATGGAGTCCAGGGCGTCCTGGAGCGCCTCGCCCTTCGCGGCACCGGGCGGGGCGAAGAGCTCGGCCTGACGCGCGGCGGGAACCATGCGCGAAAACACGACGGTGACGCGCCGCACGCGGACCCTGCGTGTCATCCCCCGGTGAAGCGCCGCGCGGGCGGCCTCGAAGAGCTCCGCGTCGCGCCACGAGGGCGCCGGAAGCGCCGCCGAGCCCCGGGCGCGGAGCCGGTCGGAGTAGGCAAGGGCCACCTCCACCGAACGCGCGGCGAGGCCGTCGGAGCGCAGCAGCACCCCCGCGTCCTCGACGATGCCGCGCAGGGCCGCCTCGATCTCGGCCGCGTCGGCGGTGTCGGTGTCGAACAGGTGCGAGGCGCGGACGCTCCGCTCGCCGGTCCCGCGGGCGGAGGGCGGCGCCGTGTCGATGCCGCGCGCGCGGTCGCGAAGCAGGGGCCCGTGGCGGCCGAGGAAGGCCGAGGCGTCGGCGTCGGAGAGGGAGGCCAGCTCGCCGATCTCGCGTATGCCGAGAAGCCCCAGGCGCTCCATAAGCTTCACCCCGACACCCGGCACCAGCGAAACCTCCTGGTGGCGAAGGAAGCCCGGCTCGTCCCCGGGGCCTATCACCACGAAGCCGTCCGGTTTGACCACACGGGTCCCTATCTTCGACACGAGCCGGTTGACGGCGAGCCCGGCCACGGGCCGCAGTCCCGCGCGCCGCACCGCCTCCTCGCGCAGGCGCGCCGCGCAGTCCACCGGATGCCCGAAGAGCCGGCGCGTTCCGGTGATGTCGACGAAGAGGTGCCCGCCTCCCGGGCTTTCGAGAACGGGCGAGAAGCCCGCGGCGATCTCGTACAGGGCCGCGCCCGCCCTGCGGTACAGCGCCTCGCGGACGGGGAGCACGCGCAGGCCGGGAAGCGCGCGCCGCGCCTGCGCGAGCGGCATGCCCCGGCGCAGCCCCTCGTCGAAGGCCGCGCGGGAGACCTCCACGGCCACGGCGCGCTCGACGCCCTCAGGCGCGATGACGAAGGGACGCCCCCGGAGCGACGTATCGAGGAGTTCCTCGACCGCCGCCATGAAGTGCGCCACGTTGAGATGGACCACCTGGCGTTCCATGAAGCCTCTCCGCGGGTCCCGCTCAGCGCGCCTCTATGCCCTCGGCGGCGAAGAGCTGTTTGAGGAGCAGGGCGTTCGCCGGGGCCTGGCCGCGCCGGTGGTTGTTGAAGTAGACGCGCACTTTCTCCGCGGAGGCCATCATCCCCCGAATGCGGTCCACCCACCCGCGGAGCTCGCCGGCGCCGTACAGGTAGTCGAAGCGCGCCGCCGCGTCCGATCCCCACCATGCCGCGTCGTTGCGCCCGTGGAAGCGCACGTAGGCGAGCGGCGCGGTGACGATGTCCAGGGGAGGAGGCAGGCCCTTCAGGCGCGGCTCGTCCACCGAGCACACGGCGACGGAGCGCTTGCGCAGGGCGTCGAACACCCGATTGTTCTGCCACTCGGCCGTGCGGAACTCCACGACCAGCGGCAGGCCCTTCATCTCCGCCAGCAGGCGGTCCAGGTAGCGCCGGTTGTCGGGAGTGTAATGGAAGCTGAACGGAAACTGCAGGAGCACCGCGGCCAGGCGTCCCGATTCGGCAAGCGGCTCGATGCCTTTGCGGTAGGTCGCGAGCGCGTCCTTCCAGGCCGCGGCGTCGACCCGGTGAGTGAGCGATTCGTGCGCTTTTATGGAAAAATCCATGGTCGGCGGGCTCTTGGACAGCATGCCGGCGATCTGCCGGGCCTCGGGGATCCGGTAGTAGCTGAAGTTGAGCTCCAGGGTCGAGAAGCGCGTTCCGTAGAAGGCCAGAAAGTCGCGACGGTCGGTGCCGGCGGGATAGAAGCTTTCCCTCCAGTCGAGATAGTCGTAGCCGGATGTTCCGATGCGAAGTTCAGCCATGGTGTGCCTCGAGCAGTGTCGCGGTCTGTGGATGCGCCGCCCGGAACGGTCCGCGCGGCGGCGCGCCCCGGAAGCCGACGGGTACAATATACTAAACGCGCATATAGTAGTCAATATATTTTTCCGGAACCGGGAGCGGGGTGATGCCGAACGCGCCACGTCATCCCGGGTTCCGATCGAATCGCCTGGTGGGTTCGAAGGCGTTCCGGTTGTTATGTATTAATTTTTCTTATACAATGTATTGATATTTTTATTGACTCATGGTGTGCCGTATCGCTTTGTAACTGAAACATTCCAACGAGGTGCCCGATGAAAACAATTGACGCCCGGGGACTCTCCTGTCCTCAACCCGTACTTCTTGTTAAAAAGGAAATCGAAACCGCACATCCGTCAGAGATGGAAGTCCTCGTGTCGGGAGATACGCCGAAGGAAAATATAACGCGATTTGTCGAAACCCTCGGCTATAGCATCGAATCCCGTCCTGAAGGCTCCGGTTTTGTGCTTACAATAAAGAAAGGCGAACGGGAGATGGTAACCGCACCTGGTGTCGTGGAAGCCCCGATGACCGGTGGCGCGCATGGAATGGTTCTTGCCGTCATGTCAGACAAATACGGACTGGGCGATGACGAGCTCGGTTCGACGCTCATGACCGCCTTTATAAACGTGCTCGACCAGATCGAACCTCTGCCGGCGACAATTATCTTCGCGAATTCAGGGGTATTTTTATCAACGGAAGGTTCGCCGCTCATCGAATCGCTTAAAAGTCTTCAGGGCCTCGGCGTGGAACTCCTCAGCTGCGGGACATGCCTTCAATTTTACGGACTCAAGGACAAATTGGTCGTCGGTGAAGTGAGCAACATGTATACCATTACGGAGCGTATGTTCCGCGCGTCCCGGGTTGTCCGTTTATAATAAATCGTAAATGCCCATCAATAATCATTTACCTCAGGAGAGAAGAAATGAACGCAACAATTGAACCGCTCATGAATGACGGTTTCGCCGGCGCACCTTCAAAAAGGGCCTTTGCGTATGTCGATGCCAGGAAGAAGAAAGGCGATCCCGTAATCGGCATCTACTGCGGATACGCGCCGCTCGAGGTGATACGCGCGATGGACGCCGTACCGGCCATTCTGTGCGCGTTTTCGAACGCTCCGATTGAAACGGCGGAAGCGGTTCTGCCGGCCAATCTCTGCCCGCTTATTAAATCGAGTTATGGCTTTATAGTAAATGGAACGTGTCCCTTCTTCGGCGTTTCGGACGCGGTGATCGCGGAAACCACCTGTGACGGGAAGAAGAAGATGTTCGAGCTGATCGCCGACATCAGGCCGATGTTTGTAATGGACCTTCCCCAGCTTCCTGATGAAAAAGAGGCCGGACAGAACTGGTCGGTGATGATACGTAAGCTTCAGGGCTTTCTCGAGAAGAGCTTCGGAAGGAAGATACAGGACGAGAACATAGAGCGCGAAATACGCGATACGAACCTTAAAAACACGATGATGCGGAAACTGTTCGACTATGCCGCGCTCAGCCCGCTGCCCGTCCACTGGACCGAACTGTATGATGTGATTTTCCTGGCGCAGGCGGCACGCGCCGGGGAGATGCGCCCCATAATTGAAGACTGCATGTCTAAAATCGAAAAACGTGTTCGCGATGGTGTTTTCTTCGGAAAGCAAGACGCGCCCCGTGTTCTTGTGACGGGGTGTCCGGTTGGAGGCGACGCGACAAAGATATTCAGGATCATCGAGGAAGCCGGTGGGATCGTGGTGGCCCTCGATTCATGCACGGGCATGAAGGCGTTCGCCGATACGATCGCCGAAGGCACCCCCGATCCTGTGGCCGCGATCGCGGACCGCTATCTTAAATTGCCCTGTTCGTGCATGACACCCAACTCGAGGCGTCTCGATGAGCTCGATCGCTATATCGCGCGATTCAAGCCGGATGTGGTCATTGATTTCGTCCTGTACGCGTGCCATTCGTACAATGTTGAATCATACCGTATCGGCGAACACGTCAAGAAGAAGCACGGGCTGCAGTTCCTTAAGATCGTATCGGATTATTCGGACTCTGACACGGGCCAGATAAGAACAAGAGTCGATGCCTTACTCGAAATGGCGGCCGCAACCCGCGGATAGAACAATACAGACGGATACCATTCGGACCGTGTCGCGACGCCGTGTATGCAGAATTCCCCCACACATGGATGTCCGGCACGGTATTTTTTAAATATTTCCATCATTCTCCACTTGTGATTGACACGGGAGCTTTTTTCTGTATTAACTATCCGGCTGCCGCGCTGACGCGCGCACGGCCTTTTCAGCCAGGGGGACACGATGCCGAAGAAAAAGAAGAGCTTTACGATCGCCATCGCCGGAGCTGGGCCGGCGGGACTTCTGCTGGCGCGGGACCTCGCGCGCGCGGGGATGATGGTGACGGTCTACGAGAAGCGCACGAAAGGCGCGAAGGCCCACGACTGGTCCGACGCGATCGAATACGGCGCGCTCCGCGAGGCGGGCTTCGACATGCCCGTGGCGGAGAACGGGAATTACCGCGGCAGGCTGGTCAAAAAGACCCCTACAGGCAAAGGCCTCTTCGAGAAGCACGCGGTCAATCCGCTGCAGATATGGGCGCCGGACCGCTCCTGCAAGACGAAGGTCGACGTCGAGTTCGGCTATATACTCACCGACCGGGTGGCGCTCGACGACATGCTGCGCGCGGAGGCCGGGAAGGCCGGGGCGCGCATCTGTTATTCCCACCAGGCCGTGGGACTCCTCGGCCGGACGAAAGGCCCTCTGGGCGATCTGCGTGTCGAAGGATTGCGCGTGAAAGACCCGAAGGGCAGGACGATCGACGCGCGCGCCGACGTTACGGTCGACGCGACCGGCATGCTTTCGGTTCTGCGCACGGGGATGTCCGCCTCGGGAGCGCTCGAGCGGCCGTTCGGCGGAAACGAGATCGCGTACGCGTGGAGAACGGTGCGCGCGCTCGACCGCGCGAAGCTTGGCCCCGGCGGCATACCGGACCACTATCGGTACGGCGCGCACAAGGGCTATTTCTGGACACACCTGCACGACGACGCGACGATAGACGTTGGCGGCGGCGTGAAGGACGAGCCGGGCAGGGTCGATCCCGCCGAGATCGTAAAAAGAATCATCGACGAGTACCCGGCGATCACCTCGAAGGAGTCGCGCGGCGGCGGCGGCCGCGTGCTGGTGGGGCGCTCGCCGTGGTCGCTCGTCGCCTCGGGCTTTCTCGCCGTGGGCGACGCGGCCGGGCAGGTCATACCCACCACCGGTTGCGGCGTGGGGGCCGGGCTCGCCGGGGCCATGATGGCCGCGCGCACCGTCATCGAGGCGGAGGCCAGGGACGACGCGGGCATAGGCTCGCTCTGGGCCTACAACCGCCGCTGGTTCGTGGAATCGGAGCGGGGGGCCAACCTGGCGGCGCTCGGCGCGCTCAAGGACATTTTACAGAACCTCTCGCACGACGAGCTCGCGTTCCTCATAGGAAAGGACATTCTGAGCGGCGAGATGCTCACTCCGTCCATCAACGGCAGGTTCTTCGCGCCGGACCAGCGCACCATGATGTCGACGCTCGTAAGCGGCATCGCGCGCCCCGCCATTCTCATGAAGCTCGGCAGGGCCACAACAATCGGAAAGAAGGTGTACGCGCACTATCGGCGCTATCCGACCGAGTGGAGCGACAGGGCCTTCGCGCGTTGGATGAGCGAGGCCGAGCGCATATTCTCAGGAATCGCCTGAGCATGCATATAATCGGGTAATGGGAAAGACAGAGGCGCCCGAATACAGTAAGGGCCGGTAATGACGTAATCCGCCATGAAGAGTGCTATCGCGATAACGGGATGCGTCACTACTTTTATATTCTGAAAGGTGGAACGATATGAAGGATCTCAGCAATCGCACCGTATACATCACCGGAGGGTCAAGCGGCATAGGGCTCGCGACCGCCGGATTGCTCGCGGAGCGCGGCGCGAACATCGTCATATTCGCGCGCGACGAGAAGAAGATGAAGCGCGCCGTGAAAGAGATCGAAAAGAGGCGCCCCGACCGCTCGCGGACCGTCGGCATGATGACCATGGACGTGTCCAATCCACGGGACGTCGCACGCGCGATCGATCGCGCGGTGAAATCCTTCGGGGCCCCCGACGTGCTCATCGCCAGCGCAGGCATAGGCGCGGCCGACGTATTCGAGAATATACCGGCAAGGACTTTCGACGCGCTCATGAAGACCAACGTATACGGGGTGCGGGAAACGGTCGCCGCGGCCCTTCCCCACATGAAGGGACGGGGCGGGCACATGGTGCTGGTTTCGTCGGAGGCCGGGCTTATAGGCATGTACGGCTACACGGCCTACGCGGCGTCGAAATACGCGGTGGTGGGGCTTGCCGAGTGTCTGCGCGCCGAGTTCAGGCGTCATAAAATAACCGTGTCGGTGGTCTGCCCCCCCGAGGTAAAGACACCGTTTCTGGAGTGGGAAACCGCGACCATACCGCCGGAAACCAGGATGGTGAAGTCCTTCGCCGGGCTCCTTACGCCCGAGGTCGTGGCGCGCGCCACCGTGAGGGGGATCCGTCGAGGAAAGTTCCTCATCATTCCGGGGGTGATGGCCAGGCTTCTCTATTTCTTCCACCGGCTCACCAACGGCTGGGCCACCCGGGTGCCGAGCGACGCCATCGCCGCGTTCGCGCGCTGGAGGGCCGACCGACGGGCGAAGTGACCCGGCTCAGGCGGGGTCTTTCAGCGTGATACCGTGCTTCTTCGTGAAATCGTTGAAGCCGACGAGCTTTTTTCCCATGTAGGTCATGTCGATTGCCGCGGCCGGGCAGTTGTTCACGCAGCCGTAGCAGTAAATACACTTCCCGGAATCCACGGAGTAGTCGCTGTACCGTATCGCGCCCGTGGGGCATTTCTCCGTGCAGGTGCCGCACTGTACGCAGGCCGCGCGGTCGATGCGGTGCGTCCCGGTCATGAGCCGCGCCCCCCAGAAGATGGAAAAGCCCCCCTTTATCGCCTCGCGGAAATCGAACCGCTTGCCGTAGGACAGGGGCCGGTTCGCCTCGACGCTCGCAAGCGCGGAAAGCGCGAACTCCCTGACCCGCTCGAAGGTCTTTTCGTCCGGAAGATGGCGATATTTCAATATGCGCTCCTCCATTCCCATCGACCAGGTGGGCGGGTAGGTGGACATGTTGCCGAAGAGGCCCAGCCCCACAGGAACGGCCCCCCTCTCGGCCATCAGGCTGAGGAGCGTGCAGGCGGTGTTGTGCTGGTTGCCGCCCTCGCCGCCGAAGCTCACATACCCGGCCACCGGCACGCCCTCGATCGCCGGAAGCGCCTCTATCCACCGCTTGAAATTGCCGGGAACGTCGTAGTAAAACACGGGCGAGCCGATGATGATCATGTCGAAACCGGCGAGAGACGCGGCGTCGAAATCGCGGTAATCGGAGGCGGTAGCCGCGATCCCTCTGGTTGAAAGGGCGCGGGCCGCGCATTCTCCGTACCGGCGCGTGTTGCCGGCCTGGCTGTACCAGAGTACCGCCGCTCTGCGCACGGGGGCGCTCCGCATGGGCCGGGGAGCGGCCGCGAAGAGCGGAACCTCACCCGCCAGCGAGCAGAGGGCCGTAATGGAGGCGGCGCCGAGCAGGGATTTGCGGGTGATGGCTTCGTCATTGCGTTCCGACATAGGATTCCCTCCGGGATGAAGACGTCTGGGGTGATGTGTACCGGCGAAGGCGCCGCACGGAGATTGGGAAAACGCGCCGCTCCTATTGTTACCGGGCGGGCCGTCCGTGTACATAAAAAAACCGGCGGTTGCAGCCGCCGGTTCCGGGTGTCAGGTTGAGAACGTCGTTATATAACGGTAACCCGAGCGGCCCTGGGGCCCTTCTCGCCTTTCTCGATTTCAAACTGAACTTCCGCCCCTTCCTGAAGGGTCTTGAAGCCTTCGCCCATGATGGCGGTGTGATGAACGAATACGTCGCGCCCGTCACTCGATGTGATGAAACCAAAACCCTTCTGGTCGTTGAACCACTTTACTGTACCCTGTGCCATTAAGCATACTCCTGCTTGTAATATACGGGAAACCCGTCTGGACCCGCTCTTAAAACCGCCCTTGAATTCCGCCTGGTATAAACGAGGGAGAGATACGCGAGGAGTTTCTAGCGCTGGATCCTTTATACAGGCACACTAAAGCGGGCATACGGTTTGTCAACGATATAATAAAAATTTCCGGGAATTATTTTCAAGCACGCGGACCCGCGCCCGGGCGAGCTAATCGCGTGAAAACGGGATACTCAGCCGCCCGCGCGTCGGGCCTCGTATCCCTCCCGCGAAAGGGCCGTCATGACCCGCGCGGGATCGTCGCACTGCAGGACGATCGTCCCGTCCTTCGCCGTGCCGCCGCATCCAAGATGGCGCTTGAGCCGCGAGGCGAGCTCCGCGAGCCCCGCCTCCGGAAGCGGAAGGCCGAAAACCACGCTGACGGGCTTTCCTCCGCGCCCCTTCGTTTCGCGCCGGACGCGCACAACTCCGTCGTTTTTAATGCCGGGAGACGACGCCGCGGCCGCTTTGCGCCCGTCGCGACCGCGCAGGTCCCCCTTTTCGGTGGAGTAGACGGTTTTGTCCTTCATGAGGAGAGATGTCCTCCTGAGCGTAGAGTAGGAAATCCTTTCTCCTTCCGGATCGTTCAAATGTCAATCACTACCTGTCGGCGGGAGTGTGAATACGGGGCCGAGAAGGGGCGCACCGGGGCCCGCTCGTTGTCGATCACCGAACAGGTACGTTTCAAGCGGGACGGGAA